>DATMZP010000425.1:0-3903 GCA_035573595.1 Hyphomicrobiaceae bacterium | reverse complement strand
GCGCCCGGGCGAGGTGTCGCTGGCGCACCTCGGCGTCCTCTTCCTCGACGAGTTGCCGGAGTTTCTTCCCAACGTGCTCGACGCGCTGCGCCAGCCGCTCGAGACCGGCGAGACCGTGATCGCCCGCGCCAACCACCGCATCGCCTACCCCTCGCGCATCCAGCTGATCGCCGCCATGAACCCGTGCAAGTGCGGCGGCAGTGCCCCGGGGCAGGTCTGCAGGCGCGGCCAGCGCTGCACCTCCGACTACATGGGGCGCATCTCCGGGCCCCTGCTCGACCGCATCGACCTGCAGATCGAGGTGCCCGCCGTCTCGGCGGCGGACCTGGTGCTGCCGGCCCCCACCGAGGGCAGCGCCGAAGTACGGGCCCGCGTCACGGCCGCGCGCCAGCGCCAGCGCGCGCGTTTCGCGGCGTTGGGCGCCAAGGGTGTGCGCACCAACGCCGATTGCTCGGGCAAGCTGCTGGAGGAGGTGGCGATGCCGGAGGAGGCGGGCGTCGCGCTGCTGCGCCAGGCCTCGGAGGCACTCGCGCTGTCCGCCCGCGGCTTCCACCGCACCCTGCGCGTTGCGCGCACGCTGGCCGATCTCGACGGGGCTGAGAAGGTCGCGCGCGTCCACGTCGCCGAGGCGTTGAGCTACCGCGGCGAGACGCTGCGCCAGCAGCGCGCGGCGTGACGCGGCGGACAGAAAAGGCTGAGGGGGGAGGGCGGCAGACCAAGCGAGGCATCACGGATGTGCGCCAGGACGGGCAGTGCCCGAGGGCGCCGATTGAGGGCGCTTTGCCAACGGACGCATGGGCGTACCTGACAGGCGACGCTGACAGCGGTGCCCGGCACCGCCACGCTCGCTGGGCTTTTGCAGCGCCTCCTGCATTCGCCTATGTCTCATTCAGGCCGGGGGCGAAATGAAGTCGATCCGCGGGACCTTTGGTCTCCACGCAGGCGCCGATGCGCCAGTCTTCAGGGCCATGCTCGGCGAGCCGGGCACGACAGCGCGAGACGTGCGCGCGCCGCCGCGGGTCATTCGTGCGCGCGCCGCCGCGAACGATGGCAGAGATCCCACAATCCCGTTTCGAGTGGGCCGGGTTGGGCAGTGGTTCGGCCCGTGCGTCCGGCGCGCGACATTGAGAAGGCAAAGAGAAATGGCTGACATTTCTCAAATTGAGAATAATTATATTAGATATCGAATATATAAATAGCATTTATCGATTATGTGGCGCCCACGCTACATTCTGCGCGAACCTCCGCTTCAATTGTAATCTTTCTGCCAAGGACAGTATTCGAATCGTGGCAAGAGGCCCCCCGCCGGCCGCTGCGGACCGAATGCCTTGCGGTCGGGCAGAAAAAGCGGGCCGACAGCCCGTCGGCTCTTGAACAGGCGCTGACCGAATGGCAATGCGGGGCCGCCTCCTCCTGTGCACGCTGCTTGCGCTGCTGGCCGGGTGCAATGTGCTGCCGGCGGGCGGACCATTCCACCGCGACGTCTCCGGCGGAGCAGTGGCGGCCCTGGTCTCGCAGCCCGATACCGTCGCCTTCAACTATGTCCTGCTCGATATCAACCATGCCGTTCTGGAGCACGTCGCCGAGATAGGCCCGGGCTCCCTCTTCAGGAGCTTCGGCAGGGGTTACGGCCCCGCCCCGGTCATCCGCGTCGGAGTGGGCGATGTCGTGCAGGTTTCGATCTTCGAGTCCTCCTCCGGCGGGCTTTTCATTCCCTCGGAGGCGGGCGTGCGGCCCGGCAACTTCGTCACCATGCCGACGCAGGAGGTCGATCGCGCCGGCAACGTCACGGTGCCCTACGCCGGCCAGGTGCCGGTGGTGGGACGCACCGTGCCCGAAATCCAGACCGATATCGAGGCCCGGCTCGCCAAGCGTGCCATCGAGCCCCAGGTGATGGTCACGTTGCTGGAACGGAACGCCAGCGAGGTGACGGTGGTGGGCGACGTCGTCAACGCGGCCAACAAGTTCAAGATCAGGCCGGGCGGCGAGCGCGTGCTCGACATGATCGCCAAGGCAGGCGGGCTCAGGTACCCCGGCTATGAGGCGTTCGTGACCCTGCAGCGCGGCAAGCGGCGCAGCACGGTGTATTTCCCCACGCTCGTCAACAAGCCCGAGGAGAACATCTTCGTGGCGCCGGGCGACACCGTCTACGTCTACCGCGAGCAGCAGAGGTTCGTGGCCGTGGGCGCGCTCGGCGCCGTCGGCCTGACCAGCGGCCTCACCGGCCAGTATGCCTTCGAGCAGGAGCGCCTGTCGCTCAACGAGGCGGTCGCACGGGCGGGCGGACTGCTCGACGTGCGCGCCAACCCGAAGCAGGTGTTCCTCTACCGGCTCGAGCACCGGGCGATGCTGGAGCGCCTGCAGGTGGACTTGAGGGCCTTCCCGGCCGAGCAGGACATGATCCCGGTGGTCTACCGCGCCAACTTCCGCGATCCGTCGAGCTTCTTCTTCGCCCAGTCCTTCCCGATGCGGCACAAGGATGTGATCTACGCCTCCAACGCCGACGTGGTGGAGATCAGCAAGTTCCTGGCGTTCCTGCAGCAGGTCACCTCGACGGCTGCCGGCGCGAGGCGGGATGTCGTCGTCATACAGAACCCCAACAACGGGCTGTAGCTGGCAACTTCCACCGGCGGCAATCGTCTCGATGCTCATGTAGGGACTTCCTTGCAGTCCAGACGCCATTCTGGTTGCATCGGCGGCAGCGGCGGCCACAGCCCCCGCGCCCGTCCAGCCATGCCGAGAGCGGGACCCCAAGGGCCAGGAATGCCGCCCTTGGCGCCGCAGGCCATTCGTACGCCCCCCAAGCTGACGCCCCGTTGCTCGATCAGCAGCGCCAGCCCGGCCTCGAGGCTGCCGAGCGCGCTCGTCGGCTCGTTTCTGATCATCAGCTCAAGCCATCCTTCAGGTTGCCGATGCGCACGCCAGTACCGTGGCGCCCCTCATTTCATATGCGTTTGTTGCATAAATTTGCTCCATACGCAAGATAAATCGGCAGAAAAGAGGCGCATTGCGCCAGCGTTTGCTAAAATGCCACAGTCGACCGGGACAGGAGGGACCGGGAACCGGAGCGCGACCAGGCAGCTCAACCGACAATGCCGTACTCGGCGAACGGAATGAACGCCACGAGGTCGCCGGGCGCGATATCGCCCGCGTCCTCGGCGATGTCGATCAGGCCGTGGGCGGCGCGCAGACCGGAGATGAGGCCCGAGCCGTCGCGCGGGAACTTGTCCACGGCGAGGCCCTGCGGTGTCTCCTTGAGGATGCCGCGCCAGAGCTCGCGCCGGCCGGCCTTGCGGCCGGGGAAGGCGAACAGGGCCGGCAGGCGATAGCGCCGCGGCTCCGGCCAGTCGGCCCCGCCCATGCGGCGCAGGAGCGGCCAGACATACAGCAGGAAGCAGACGAGCACCGCCACCGGGTTGCCCGGCAGACCCAGCACCACGCAGTCGCCGATCTGGCCGAATGCCATCGGCCGCCCCGGCTTGATGGCGAGCTGCCACAGGTGGCGCTTGCCGAGGGCGTCGAGGGCGGCGACGGTATGGTCCTCCTCGCCGCGGCTGGCACCGCCCGAGAGGACGACGACGTCGTGGCTCTGCGCCGCTGCAGCGAGCCGGCGCTGCACCTGGTGGCGGTCGTCGGGGAGAATCCCGAGGTCGGCGGGCACGGCACCGGCGCCGGCGATCAGCGCCGCGAGCATGGGCGCGTTGGAATCGTAGACTTGGCCCTCGCCGAGCGCGGTGCCTGGCCCTACCACCTCGTCGCCGCTGGAGAGGATGGCCACCTTGAGGCGGGCGAAGCAGGGCACCCGGCCCATGCCGATGGAGGCCAGCGCGGCCAGCTCCTGCGGACGCAGCACGGCGCCGGCCTGGAGCAGCGTCACGCCCGCCTCAACGTCCTCGCCTGCGC
>DATMZP010000424.1:0-13191 GCA_035573595.1 Hyphomicrobiaceae bacterium | reverse complement strand
GGCGCCGTCCTAGCATGGATGGGCTTCTCCATGCTCAGCGGCCAAGCTTCATCCTCAGCCTCGGTCGCCGGGACGTCTCTGATGCCCGTGATCCTGTTCGCGGCGAGCCCAGGCACCATCACCGGAGTAATCACTCTCTCTGCCGCCCATACGCGGTTGGGCTTTCCGACAACGGCCCTGGCCGCCGTCGTAGTGGCGAGTGGTGTGACGTGGCTCACCATGTTGCTCGTTGGGCGCGTCGCCCACGAAGCGGGAGGAGGTGGAATTGCGCGACAGTTGGTTACCCGCTTTATGGGGCTGATCGTCTTGTCCATGGGCGTTCAGTTCGCGCTTACTGGGTTGCGCCAGTTCGGCCTCTGAACCCCTAGACTACGGTCGACGCGAGCGCTGCTCTCTGGTCGGCAGCGCGGCACCACGTGCCAGGTCTGCTACCCGTGCACGGAACTTGCCGTGGTGCATTGGTCTGGAATTGGCACACTTCCTCCGGTCTGCGTCCGTCAGGGTCCGGAGGCATAACGGTCTTTGCCGGCGTGCTTGCGTTGGGCCAGCGACGAGAATCTGCTTTACGCACCCGCCGTATCCAGCTGTCCGATCGCCTCCGCGTCGAGCTCCAGCCGCGTCGCGGCGATCAGCTCCTCCAGCTGGCGAAGCGAGGTGGCGCTGGCGATGGGGGCGGTGATGCTGGGCCGCGCCATCAGCCACGCCAGGGCCACGCTGGCGGGCGTGGCCTTGGTGCGCGCCGCCACCTCGTCCAGGGCGGCCAGAATGCGCCGGCCCCGCGCGTTCAGCATCGCCCCGGCGCCGCCGCCGCGCGGACTCTTGCCGAAGTCTGCCTCGGACCGGTACTTGCCGGTGAGAAAGCCGCTGGCCAGCGAATAATACGGAATGACGCCGATCCCCTCCTTCAGCACCAGCGGCTCCAGCTCGCGCTCGTAGTCCGCGCGGTTGTAGAGATTGTAGTGCGGCTGCAGGCTCTGGTAGCGCGGCAGGCCCCTCGCGGCACTCACTCGCAGGGCCTCGGCCAGGCGCGGCGCCGTGTAGTTCGAGCAGCCGATGGCGCGCACCTTGCCCTGCTCGATCAGCCTCTGGTGCGCGGCCAGGGTCTCCTCCAGCGGCGTTGCGGTGTCGTCGATGTGCGACTGGTAGAGGTCGATGTAATCGGTCTTGAGTCGCCGCAGCGAGGCCTCGGCCTTGGCCATGATGCGGTCGCCGGCGAGCCCACCCTGCTTCTGGTCCCAGCCCACCTTGGTGGCGATCACCACCTTGTCGCGCCCGCCGCGCGCCTGCAGCCAGTTGCCGATGATCGTCTCCGACTCGCCGCCCTTGTGGCCCGGCACCCACGTCGAATAGGTGTCGGCCGTGTCGACGGCGTTGAGGCCGGCGGCGACGAAGCTATCGAGCAGCTTGAACGAGGTGGCCTCGTCGGCGGTCCAGCCGAGCACGTTGCCGCCCAGCATCAGGGGCGCGATCTCGATCCCCGAGCTTCCGAGCTTGCGCTTGTCCATCGGTCTCTCTCCTCTCCTCGGCCGTTGGTCTCTGCCGGCCCACCGCCACCATGCAGGACCTGCAGCAGCATCACCGGCAGCGTGGCGAAAGACAACGGTCGGGCGGGATGCGCGCAGCCGATATCTCAACAAGCTATCCGCACGGGCCTACCCGGTGGACGGCCCGGCAGTCGTTGCATGCTCGTGATACTGGGGCAGGTCGTCGGTGATCGTGAACCAAGGCGCCTTCGAGCCGACGAAGATGTGGCCGGTCGGGCGAATGGCCGGGTCGTCGATAAGAGTCCCCATGGCGACATGAGCAAAGGCGCCGTCGCGGACGACCGAATAGAGCAGCGAGCCGCACATCCTGCAGCGCGTATCGTTGGCGGTCGCATCGCCAACGATCAGGAGAGCATTCTCGCCCCGGGTTATGGCCAGCTTCGCACGTTCGATGCCGGCGAAGGGCTTGAAGGCCGAGCCCGTCGCTCTCCGGCAGCCCGAGCAATGGCAATTGGCGGCGTACAGGAACTCATCCGCCACCGTGTAGCCGACGGCGCCGCAGTAGCACTTTCCGGCAAGAGCGCGGTCGCTCGGCTTGTGCGGCTTCGTCACGCTTTCCCTCAGCTTTGGCCCCCAGCCTTTGGCTTCAGACGATCGTGCTCACCACGCCGCCGTCGACGCGCAGTGCCGCGCCGTTGGTGGCCGAGGCCTCCTTGGAGACTGCGTAGACCACCATGTTCGCGACCTCCTGGACGCTGGCGAAGCGCTGGATCAGGGAGGTCGGGCGATACTCCTTGACGAACCTCGCCGCCATCTCCTCGACGGACGTGCCCGCCTGCTTCGCGAGCGACTGCAGCATCTCCTCGACACCCTCGGAACGCGTTGGCCCGGGCAGCACGGCGTTGACCGTCACACCGGTGCCAGCCGTCAGCTCCGCCAAGCCGCGGGAGACGGCCAGCTGGGCGGTCTTGGTGAAGCCGTAGTGGATCATCTCCTTGGGGATGTTGAGGGCCGACTCCGAGGAGATGAAAACGATGCGGCCCCAGCCCCGCTCCAGCATGCCCGGCATGTAGGCGCGCGATAGCCGCACGCCGGACATGACGTTGATCTCGAAGAACCGGCTCCAGTCGGCATCCGGGATGTCGAAGAAGGCCTTGGGCTCGAAGATGCCCGCATTGTTGACCAGGATATCCGCAGCCGGCACCGCCTTCGTCAGCTCGGCACAGCCCGCGGCCGTACCCACGTCGGCAGCGACGCCGCGCACCTTGCCGCCCGGCACCTCCGACACGATGGCCTGCACGGCCGCGCTGACGGTGGCTGGCTTGCGGCCGTTCACGATCAAGCTCGCCCCCGCCGCCGCGAGAGCCTCCGCCGTGGCCTTGCCGATGCCCGAGGTCGAGCCGGTGACAATGGCGGTCTTGCCTGACAGATCGATATGCACCGGCTCTTTCCTTCGGCTGCCGTCAGGCAAGCTTCCAGTCCAGCGTGATCTCCGCGTTGAGGACCTTGGAGATCGGACAGCCGGCCTTCGCGCCCTGGGCGATCTTCTCGAATTGGTCGCTGGTTATGTTGGGCACGCTGGCCTCCAGCGTCAGCGCCGATCGCGAGATTTTGAAGCCTGGGCCGTCCGGCTCCAGCGTCACGCGCGCTGTGGTCGCGATGTTCGTCGGGGTGAAGCCGGCGGCGGTCAGCGCGAACGCCAGCGCCATGGAGAAGCAGCCCGCATGCGAGGCGGCCAGCAGCTCCTCGGGATTGGTGCCCTTGGTATCGCCGAAGCGGGTGTTGAAGCCGTAGGGCGTGGTGGAGAGCGCGCCGCTCTGGGTGGTGAGCGCGCCTTTGCCCTCCTTGCCGGTGCCCTGCCACTGGGCGCTTGCAGTCCTGGTGATGCCAGCCATGACGGTGGTCCTCCTCTCGCGGTGGAGCTTCGCCGCGCCGGCGCTCGAAGGCACGGCACGGCGGCCGGCCGCCGTGACACGGCCGATACCGTCGAAAGTGGTGACGCCGCCTTGGCAGACAATGGCGGCTCAACCCGGAGGCGAGGCTATTTCTTGCCGGAGCCGGGCTTCGGCGACTCGGACACCCAGCCGTCGCTGAGATCGGGGGGAGTGGGGAATGCGCTGTCGCCGCCGGGGCGCACCGCCGGCGAGCTCGAGGCGCGCGCACCCGACTCGCCGCGGCTGCCGCCCCGGCGGGGCTCGGCGCTCTGCTCCTCGGGCAGGATAGGGAAGACCTCGCGGAACGCTCCAGGTGCCACGCCGGACAGCGGATTGACGATGATCTGCGGGTTCTCCAGGCCGCCCTGCACTCCGAAGTTCCAGGCGAACACACCCTCCCGCTTCGGCCCGGTGATCAAGTCCCCGAAAATCGGCACGTCGGAGAACATCTTGTTCACCGCGGCCAGCGGCGTGAAGGTGCCGGTCAGGTGCACCTTCCTGGTGCGGAAATCCACCCGGCCGTTCATGGTCGCGCTCATCAGCGGGCCGTCGATGCTGGCGTTGTTCAGCACGAACTGGCCGGCGCCAACCGAGAACGGCGCGCGCAGGCTCTCGAACTCGATCTTCTCGCGCACCACGTTGCGCCGGCCGGGCCCCCGCCCGCCGGTCGGAGCGGTCTCCACGGAGACGGCATCGCCCAGCAGTGCGAACTTCGTTGCCGACAGCGTCCCCGTCCTCTCGGCCAGGCCTTTGCCGTCGACGTTGACCTCCAGGGTCATGTCGCCTCCCAGCGCGTGCTGCAGGAAGCCGACGAGCTTGAACACCTGCCCGGCGTCGTTCGACCTCGCCACCATCGTCCGGGGCCGGCCCGGCTCCGGACGCACGGTCGCGTCCATCTGCTTGCCGCCGGCAAGGCCCGCGCGCATGTCGAGCTGGACGAGCTTGTTGGCGCGCTTCTGCATGGTGAGCCGCACACCGCGCGCGGAGGTCTCGAAAAAGCCGATGACAGTGTCGAACTCGGCGCGCAGGTCGAGGCCCGGGCGCTCCTTGTCCGTCCTCTCCGTCGGCACGAAGAAGAACGACTTGAACAGGTCTCGGCCGTCGTAGGTCGGCCCCTTGGCAGTCACCTCCCACACGTGGTCGGGGCGCAGCTTGCCGTGCGCCGAGAAATTGCTCACCACGTCGAGCGAGAACTGGGGAAAGCGGTACTCCCTGACGTGCAAGTCCTGCCCCAGGCCCATCCAGCCGGCGATGGCGATGTTCTCGCCGTCCAGCCTGACATTGCGCAGCTCGACCGGGTAGGTGGTGCCCTTGGCCACATCGAACTCGAACACCGCCCGCCGGCCCACGGGCTTGCGCCAGCCGAGGCCTTCCAGGACCAGCTCAGCGTTCGCCAGATCGGCGCGGAGGTGCACGTGGCGCTCGCCCTTGGCGTCCTGCGCCACGCTCACCTCGATGCCTACCTCGCCCCGCACCAGGTCGTTGAGGTCGAGGCCGAGCTCGGCGCGCTCCGCCTCGTACAGCACGGCGGCGATGCGCAGCGGCGGCTGCTTCTCGGGCGATGCGCCATAGACGTGCTGCCAGCTCAGCGTGGCCGGTACGTTGCCGACCAGGAACTTGCCCTTGGCTTCGAACGCACCGGAGGCCAGCTCAAGCCCGAGATTGATGCCCTGCACGTCGTGCTTGCCCACCGCCTGGGGCACCTTGGCGTCGCTGATGCGGACCCGGCCATCGATGGTTACGTCGCGCGGTTGCACCTCCGGCACGAGTGGGATGCCGATGGTGACATTGCCGTCGACAATGCCTTCGCTGCCCGTCAGCGCCACGCCCGAGTTCTCCAGCGCATGGGGCGCCTCGCGCTGGATCATGTCGACGGCAAGCGACAGCGGCCCCTGGCCCCTGATCGCCAGCTTTCCCTGGCGCGGCATCGGCTGGCTGAGATCGACGGAGAACGCGCCCTTGAGGGCGAGCTTGCGGCCGTCGGCGGTTGTCAGGGTGGCCTCCGGCACCGACAGCTCCACGTCCGTCCCCTCGACCCGCAGCAGCGCGCGAGGTGCCTGCAGCGCCGGCCATGCGTCGAGGACATTGAACTCCAGGTTGGAGCCCTCGAGGGCAAAGGACAGCCGGTCCTCGTCGGTCACCGGCGTCCAGCCGGTGCTCGACCGGCTTCCCCCGCGCACGATCTTGAACGAGCCCCCGTGTACGTCGCCGCTGGCGAGGTGCTTGCCGACCCAGGCCCGGGTCTGCGGCGCCACCCAGCCCGGCCATAGCGTCTTGAAGAGGCCGACGGTCATCGGCCCGATCTTGCCCTCGACGCGCGCCTGCGAGGCACCGCCGATGTCGGAGATCTCGGCAAGAGCGCTCATCTCCGCACCGCCGGCCCGCACCACGAACTGCTCGACGACGATCTTCCCGTGCTCGGGCGCCAGGAAGCCGGTCGCGGACAGGGCGTCGATCGGCAGCTTCCACGGCGACTGCGCATCCCCGACGATCGATCCGTCGGTCGATTTGATGTCGAAGGTCCAGTGCCCCTCGGGGCCTTGCGCCGTGTAGGCCGCGGACCCTGTGAATCGCACCCGCGCCTCACCCAGCGCCAGCTCCGAGGGCTCGATCGCGAACGTGCGGGCCGGGCCGTTGTAGGTGAGCGCGACGTTCCCGCCGCCGACGCGCATCGGCGTCTCTTCCTGGCCCAGGAAGGTCATGCTGCCCTGGGCTGCCTCGATGGCGATCTTGCCGCCCTGGATCTCCCCGGTGTCCGACAGCTCAAGCTGCGCTTCGGCGGAGACCGGGAAGTTGAACCCTTCGAGCGCCAGAAGGCTCGGGAACGCGTGCGCCAGCCCGCGCGGCACCAAGCCCTGCACCGAGACCGCCAGGGTGAGGACCTTGGCCTTGACCCGCTCGTAGCTGCGGAACGTGATCTCCCACGGGCCGTCGTGCGATTCGATCCTGGCGCGGCCCGCGATCGAGCTGCGGCTGCGCCGGTGATCGAGGTCCACGTCCAGCTCCGGCACGTGCCAGATCGACTTGCGCCGGCCGTTGTCGATGACCACGGTGGCCGCCCGCAGGCCGATCTCGCGCAGGTAGGCGGTGGCGTGCTCCTGGCGGCGCGCCCTGGCGGAGGCCTCGGCCAGGATCTTGACGAGGTCGATGCGGCCGATCAGCCCCTCGCCCTCGGACGGCGGCTGGGCGGACGGCTGCTGCGCAGGGGCGGCGGGCGCCGGCGGGGCAGGCCCAGTGTCAGGCCCGGGACCAGGCTTTGGGCCCTCAGCCTCATCCGTGCCCGAGAACCTGAGCGAGAGCATGCCGTCGTCGGCGTAGGTCAGCATGAGCCGCGGCGAGATCAGGTCGAGGCTCTCGACCGCCACGCGGCCGTGGAGCATGGCGTTCCGGCTGAGCGAGACCGCCACCGACGGCGCGGCGACGAGCGTCTCCCCGCCCTCGTCGCTGACCCGCACGCTCTTGAGCTCGAACTGGATAAGGCCACGGGGGTTCAGGCCGAGGGCGACGCCGTCAATCTGCACCAGCGGTCCGGCCAGCTCCTCGGCGATCGCCCGCTCTATGGGGCCGGCGAGGAAATTCAGGGCGATCGGACCGTACATCAGCCGCAGGTAGAGAAAACCGATGCCGCCGATGATTGCCAGCACCGCCCATCCAGCGATCTTGACCACGCGCGGCAGCCTGCGGGCGGCCGGACGCGGTTTGCCGGCGACTCGAGCGGGCAGATTCCGCGCGACCGGCCGTGCACCCGTGTTTCTGGACCCCCCGGTCCTGGTCACGCTGCTCTCTCGATCCGTCCACAGTTTCAAGCAGCCACCGCGACGCGGATGACCCCGCGGCACTTGCGCCCCAGACTCGCCTGCGGCGCCGGCACCGTCGCACGGCTGAGCTTAAAATCCTGCCCCGAAAAGCCATTAGCCCACAGGTTGGAATGTTGCATCCAACGAAGCAGGATTGGGTATAAAAAGCGACTAAAGGAAGGCGCTTTTGCACCACCCACGACTTGCGGCGTCCCGTCGGTTGCGTGTTAAGTCAACGGGCCGTTAAGACGATGCGTCCGGACCGAGGACGGACGTCGCCGGACGGACGCAGGTTGGCGGGCGACCGGCCGGGATTGCCTGCGAACGCAGAACTGGGGTGTCTCGACCTTGATCTTTACCAGGAAGCCGGACTCGGCCGTAGGTGCCCAGTCCTCCGCCAGGGCGGGCAGGCCCGCGACCAGCGTGGTCTCCGTCATCGGTCCCGAACTGCTGGTGACGGGCAACCTGGAGACGACGGGCGAGCTGCGCATCGAGGGCGACGTTCAGGGCGACGTCTACGCCGCCCGCATCGTGGTCGGCGAGCAGGCCCGCGTGGTCGGCGACATGGTGGCCGACGAGATCGACATCGCCGGCGTCGTGCAGGGCACGATCCGCGGCAACACGGTGACGTTCCGCGGCGGCAGCCAAGTCGAGGGCGAGATCATGCACCGGAGGCTCACCGTCGAGCAGGGCGCCTACTTCGAGGGAAAGTCCCGCCGCTCCGACAATCCGACCGGACAGGGGTGAGCCGGGAAGCCCGGCGGGGTGACATGACACCCAGCGCCGGGTCGTGACCTGGGAGCGCGCCGCTCAGCGCCTGGCGAGGAGATCGGCGAGCATTTTCTGCCGGTCGGCGTCGGGGGTGCGCAGGTTCGGCGTCGCCGCGATCCGCCCATCCCGGCCCACCAGGTAGACGTTGGTGGTGTGGTCGAAGGTGTAGCTGCCGTCGCTGCCCGGCGTCTTCTCGTAGAGGGCGTCGAAGGCCCGTGCCGCGCGGGCGATGTCGGCGGCGCTGCCGGTGAGCGCCGTGATGCGCGGATCGAAAGAGCCGAGGTACGCGGCCAGCGCCTGCGGAGTGTCGCGCTCGGCGTCGACTGAGACGAACAGCACCTTGAGCTTGTCGCCGTCTTTGCCCAGGCCCTCCAGGACGTTTGACCAGTCCATCAGCGTGGTCGGACACACGTCCGGGCAGTGGGTGAAGCCGAAGAACACGGCGACGGGCTTGCCCTTCACCGCCTCGGCGGTGAGCGGCGCGCCGGTGTGCGTGGTGAGCCCATAGAGCGACTCGAGCGGCGCCCGCTTGGCGTTCTGCGCCTCGAGATAGGCGACATAGGCGAGGAGGTCGCCGGCGTCGTTGGGCGTGATACCCATCGGCGGCATCCGTACCGTCGGAAAGCTGGCCACCAAGCCGACCGCGACAGGGTCCTTCTGCGCCCGCAGCTTCTGGGGGTTGGAGATGAACTTCAGCAGCCACTCGCGGTCCCGGCGCTCCGCGACGCCGGCCAGATCCGGCCCGACCTTGTTGCCCTTGCCGACCGTATGGCAGCCGGCGCACAGGCGCCTGTAGAGCGCCTCCCCCGGCCGGGCGGCGAATTCGGCAAGGCCGAGGGTTATCGTGTGCGGGGTGCGTGTCGCGCCGGCAGGTGGACGCCAGCTCGGGTCCATGCCGCGGACCGTCGCGGCCAGGCTGGCCATGTCGCCCAGCAGATTGCTCCTGGCCCACCCGCCGGTGCCGCCGTTGCCGAGCAGGATCTCATTGCGGTGCTCGCTCAGCGTCTTGCCGCGGTCGCCCAGCTTGTAGCGCAGCGCCTGGATGTCCTGCGGCCTGCCGGTGAGAAACAGCCAGCCGGGGCCGGCCGCGAACGTCTTGGCATACTCCTTCAGCCGCTCGGGCGTGTCGGTCTCCGGGTCGATGCTGATGGAGTAGAAGAAGACGTCGCGGCCCATGGCATCGCCGAGCTTCTCCTGCAGCTCCGAGAGGCGCGCCGCCGCCAGCGGGCAGAAGTCCCGGCAGGTCGTGTAGAGGAAGCTGACGACGAAGACCTTGTCCTTGATCAGGTCATCGTAGAACCGTACCGTCTTGCCCTCGTGGGTCACGAGCTCCACGTCGGGAAAGTAGCTCTTACCCCAGCGCGACGCCTGGGCCTCGCCGGCGGCTGCTGACAGGAGCGCCACCGCGGCAAGCAGGACCATGGCGAAGGAGCGCGCCAGCCGCGCGGCCTTCCCCCCAAACGAGGACCTCTTCATCGCGACGTTCCCCTCATCCAGCTTCGTCGTCGGTTTTCTGCGACTTGCGCTCGCGGCAAGCCTCGCCCGCCCCGCCCCGCCGGTGCGGCGGGCGAGCCGCGCGGGGCAGCCTGCTTGCAACAGTGCGCGGGCAACAAGGTCCTCTTGGACGGACCCAAAGGTCCGATTGCGCCCACTGCGTCTGCGACCTTGAGCCACGGCGCCGGCGTTCGTCCATGCCGCCAGGGCGCTCCCGCAATCGTCGGCTGGCGGTCGTTCGACGATGCGGATAACCTTCGTCCCAAGATGGGCACGAGCGCCAGCAGCGTTACGAAGCATCGGCGTGGGAGGGGAGGGCAGCGCGGGTTTGCGCTGCTCGTCGTGCTCTCCGCGCTCGGCCTGCTTGCGCTGGTGGCGGCAGCCTTCGCCACCGTCGCCCGCAGCCACATCAAGCTCGCGGCCGGCGCCGGCGCGGTGGCAAGGGCCGAGGCGCTCGCCGATGCCGGCGTGCACCTCGCCGTCCTGGACCTGGTGGCCGCGCGCGAGAGCGGGCCGGACAGCCGCCGGCTCGCGCTCGATTCCACCCCCTTCGTCTGCAGCGCCGGCGGCGGCGCCACCCTTGCAATCGCGGTGCAGGACGAGGCCGGCAAGGTCGATATCAATATCGCCGGCCCTGTGCCGATCCGCGCCCTTGTGCTGGGATCAGGCGTCAGGGCCGGCGAGGCCGCCGCCGATGCGATCCTCGACTTCCGCGACGAGGACGACGCCCGCCGCCCCTCCGGCGCCGAGCGTGCCGAGTACCTGGCGGCCGGGAGGCTGTACGGGCCGAGAAACGGCCCCTTCCTCGCCGTCGAGGATCTGGCCGGCGTGCTCGGCCTCACCCAGGCCGACGCCGACCGGCTGCGGCCGTTCGTTACGGTGTACTCGGGACTGGGCGGGGTCGACGCGGGCGTCGCGCCCAGGGCGCTGGTGGAAGCCCTTGCGCGCGGCATGGAGAGCAGCGGCGGGGCGAGCGTGCCCGACCTCGATACCGGACTGGACGTCGGCGAGCCGTCGGTGGCGCTGCCTCCGCAGCTCCGCGCGGCGTCCACGCGGCGCGCGTTCTCGATCCGCGCCCAGGCGCGCATGGCCGGTGGGGCGACTTTCGTGCGCGAGACCGTCGTCGAGTTCGTGACCACCGGAGCTGCCGCCTATCAGCTGCGCCGCTGGTATCGCGGGTCGGTCACGATTCCCGTCCCTGCGCTTTCGCCGGAGCTGTTGCCGCCCTGCTGACGTGGCACTGCCGCGCCGTTCCGGGTGCCGCGCTCCGGCGTAGAAGTTGCAGCATCCTTGCCGTTGCCGCTCTGGCGGCGGAACAGCATCGCCGCCTCGACGCGGTTGCGCACCTGCAGCTTCTGCATCACGTTGGTCATGTGGTGCTTGACGGTCTTCTCGCTGAGCGACAGGTCCCTGGCGATCTCCTTGTTGGTGAGGCCGCGGGCCACCTGGGCGAGGATCTGCGCCTCCCGCTCCGTCAGCTCCGGCAGCGCCGGCTGGCGCGGCGGCTCCTGGCGGATCGCATGCGTGAGCAGTCGCGCCGCCAGCCCCGGGGTCACGTACGACTCGCCACGCGAGATGGCGAACATAGTCTTGAGCAGCTCCGGGCCGGATGTCCCCTTGAGGATGTAGGCCTTGGCCCCGGCTTCGAGGGCCTGCGCCACGTCGTCCTCGTTCTCCGAGACGGTCAACATAATCATCTTGACGATCGGGCAGACCCGCGCAATCAGCCGGGCCGCCTCGATCCCGCCGCCTGGCATGCTGACGTCAAGCAGCAGGATGTCCGGCAGCTCCTCCTTGGCGATCCTGAGGGCGTCCTCGGCGGTTCCGCCCTCCCCGACCACGTCCAGCACGCGGGCGCTGCGCAGGGTGTGAACCACGCCCTCTCGAAACAGCGGATGATCGTCTATGATGCCGACACGAAGTCGATCGCCCATTTCCCCCCCTAACCCTGGCCGGTGCTGCTGCCCGCCATTTTGAAGCGTGTCCTCAGCCGGGTGCCGAGGCCGGGCCGGGAGTCGATCTCCAACGTTCCCCCGAGCGAGGTGACGCGCTCGCGCATCCCCAGGAGCCCCAGGCGTCCGCCCCGGCCGATCTTGCCGTCCGGCTCGAAGCCCGGTCCAACGTCCTCCACCTCCACCTCGATGGTGCCGCGCCGGTATCGGGCACGCACCTTCTGCCCGCGTCCGCCGGCATGGCGATAAGCGTTGTTCAGTGCCTCCTGCGCGAAGCGGTAGAGGCAGGACTTGATGGCCGCAGGCAGCTGCTCGGGCAGCCCCTCCATATCGCAGGCGACCGACGTGCCGGTCCGGCGCTCGTGGCTGCGCACGGCCAGCCGCAGCACGTCAGCCGGCGGGACGCGGCTCAGCTCGGGCAGCGTCAGCCCCGCCGCCATGCACCGGATCTCCGCAAGCGCCTCCTTCAGCGCGCCGCGGATCCTTTCGAGATCGCCGGACGAGGTGTGTTCGATCTTCAATGCATCTTGTAGTTGCAGTCCATCCAGGCGCAGCAAGGCGAAGCTGATGAGCTGAGCCGGGCCGTCGTGCAATTCTACGCCCACGCGCCGCAGCACCTGGTCGTGGATCTCGACCAGCCGGCGCTGGCTGTCGTCGATCTGGCGCCTCAGATCCTCGATCTGCTCGAGGAGGCCCGCACGCTCGTCCTCACGTTCGCTCGCCGCGTGCCGCGTGATGGGGCGCGCCTCACCCGACCGGGCGAGAGCCGCCAACAGGAGAGCGACCAGACCGATCTGAATCACCGGCGTTTGCGGCACGCCGCCGACGGCAGCCCATCCGGGCGAAACAAGCACGCTGCAGGCCAAGCCCATCAGGGCCATGACGGTGAGCGCCTGAGGCAGGGTCCGACCCCGCCAGGCAGACCGAAGACTTGGCCATAAGGGCCGGACCCTGGGTCGGACCCAACATCCCAATTGATGCCAAAGCCTCGCACGCATATTTCAGAATCTTTGCAACAACAATTGATCCGGGGGCGGTGTTCGTGAGATACCGGAAAGCCCGACACAGGAGGGCAGGATCGTATGTATGCCTTCAAATGTCGAGAATTTTCGTCTGCAACGGTTTGGCATTGTTTGGCAGTGCAGCGATGCGCGTGGCCAGAAAGCGACATGCGCCGGATGCATCGGACCAAAGTCCGATGGTTCGGACGTTGGACGCGGGTAATCTCGGCAACCTGCGGCGGGCTGTGAGCAGAATGGATAAGGGAAGAAGACCGAGCCCATTGCCCCAACGGCCACCCTGTCAGGCTGACCCCGGACCTGTGAGCAGCTTGTGAGCGCGCCGTGACCGACGACAGCCACACGCCGACCGACAATGGAGCCCCGCCGCCGGCGGCCGCGAGCGACGTCGGCACGTCGCAGGCGACGCCGGAGCGGTCGGCAGTTGGTGTGGTGCGAGAGGAAGGCACCCCAGGGTTCAGGGTCGTCACGCTGAGCGGGCTTCCGGGCGCGCCCACAGGAGAGACGATCCCGCTCGGCCGCGCGGACGCCAACAACCACAGCCCATCGCTCAGCAGTTGCGCGTCGGACTTTGGGCAGGTCTCGCGTATCGGCATCGTCTGGATCGAGTCTCCCTTCGGCGATACCTCCGGCGTCGGCGCCGTCATGCTGCAGCGCCTTTGTCCCGCCTCGGGCGGAAAGGCGATCGATTGGGCCGCGCTTGCGACTGCAGCAAACGACAACGCAATGCAGGTCATCGA
>DATMZP010000423.1:0-3034 GCA_035573595.1 Hyphomicrobiaceae bacterium | reverse complement strand
GTCGACGGCGCGCTCGGCGCCGGGTTGCTCGCGGCCTTCCGCGGCTTCATCGAGAACCCGGTGACGGCGCTGGCGTAGGGGCACGTCCTCGATGCCCCTCGGGTCGAGGAGCGACAGCATGGCCTCAGCCTGTGCGGGGCGCCCGCCGCTACTTGCCGGGGCTGGGGGCCGCGGTGGCAGGCGCCGACGGCTTGATGCCCGCATCAGCCACGATCCTGGTCCATCGCTTGATGTCGGAGGCCACCTGCTCCCTGAAGCCTTCGGGTGTGCTCGACAGGGGCAGGCTGCCCAGCGTCTTGAATTTCTCCACCGTCTGCGGGTCCTCGGTCATGGCCACCGTCTCGGCGTTCAGGAGCTTCACTATGTCGGCGGGCATGCCCGGTGGGCCGGCGAGGCCGAAGTAGGAGGTCACCTCGTAGCCCGGAATGGTCTCGCCGATGGTCGGCACGTCCGGCAGGGCGAAGAATCGCACCGGACCCGTGGTGGCGATGGCGCGCAGCTTGCCGTCCTTGAGCAGCTCCAGCAGCGACGGCGGCGGCTCGAAGCCCAGCTCGATGTGCTTGCCCAGCAGCATGGTGGGCACCGCCGTGCCGCCCCTGGACGGGAGATGCTTCAGCTTGATGTTGGCCATGGCCGCGAACAGCTCGGCGGCCAGGTGCTGGCCGGTGCCGACGCCGGACGTGGAGAACACGATGGGCTCCGGCGCCGCCTTCGCCGCCGCGATCAGCTCAGGCACGGTCTTGATCGGATGGTCCGGGAAGGTCGCGACAATGAAGGGGATCTGCGTGGCGAGACCGATGAAGGTGAAGTCGTCGATGGGGTGGTAGCTCATCTGCTCCTGGATGGCGGCGGAGGCGGCGTGCCCGCCGGGCAGCATGAAGAGCGTGTAGCCGTCGGCCGGCGCGCGGGCGACGAAGCCGGCCGCTACCCTGCCCCCGGCGCCGGGCTTCGGCTCCACCACCACCGACTGTCCGAGCCGCGCCGACAGGCGCTCGGCGACGACCCTTGCAGTCAGGTCGCCGTTGCCGCCGGCACCGAAGCCGTGCAGCAGCGTGATCGGGCGCTCCGGCCAAGCCGCCACCGCACTGTGCGGGAGGATGGCGGCGACGCACACCGCGCCAATGAGCGCGCACATCGTTCGAGTCAACGTCATGCGCTCGTTCCCTCCTCTACCATCCCAGCCGCCGACACTGAGCTTCCGCTCGCGGTTCCTTTGCGAGCAAGGCCTTATCGAACGCGTGCGATCTTGAAACGCGGTCGCGCCGATGACCAAGCGCCACACAAGGCGGCGATAGTCGCCCCGAAGCATCCCAAGCCTCAGCAACCACATTTTGGCCAGCCACTCAGCCTACAGCTCTTGATAAGGCTCGGCAGCCCACGGATGCTCCGGATGTATCATCTGCATCGACATTGTCAATCGGGCAGCTCGTTATGTCGTTCACTTACGATCCTGGCCGGCCGCGAAATGCCGCGGTGGATGCGCTCTCCGCTGTGTGCAGCGTCGCGCCCGACACCGCTTTGCAGGCTTGTGGAAGGCAGGCGCCGGTAGATCGAGGACGTGGAGGAGTGGGACGCGCAATTGTTCAAGGCTTGGTCGCGTCCGCGCGCCGGCTTTGCGGCGAAACACCTGTGGTGCGGACCGGCACGGGCGTGAGGCGAACTCCCCCAAAGCGGGGATGCTGCCAGAGCTGGCGATGCCCATCTACGCTGTCGTGATCGAGCAGGCGCCGCGGTCACACCTTTTGGGCTGCCCGGCCAGAATCAGTCAGGGCTCGACCCGCAAGGGTTGAGCCGCGTCAGGCTTCCCCGGGGGAGGAAGCACTTGGCGCGGCTCTTCCACTCCTCGCCTGTTGTCCGTGCGCAATTCCAACGCAACAACTCTGGAGACGCCAGCGATCTATTAACCGGCCATTAGCCAATCTGGCCGATGTAGTTGTCGCGGGCGCAGTTTCCACGAACGGCAAGGAGAGCAAGGTGCTCACGGCATGGCGTGTGCGCTTGGCGCGCTGCCTTCCGGTTGCGGTTCTCGGACCGCTCGCCCGGCCCTGGCGGGCTCATCAGCAAACCAAGCGGGAGCCCGGGATACCGCTCCTTCAGTCAAGCGTGAATGGCCCGGGAAAGCCTGCCGGGGGCTCGGAAAGGACGTTCGCTTGTCCTCATTGCGGTCTGAAGCTGACCATTGTGCCGGACAAGCTTGGCACACACCTATCCTTCGATTTCGAGGAGTGGAAGCGCCGGTGCCGGTTTCCAGGCCTGGAAAGTCCAGTGCTCTGTCTGGTGGGACAGTGATGTTCACTCAGGCCACGTAATCAGGGCCCGGCGTGACCACACCCTGAAATGCGCAGTGCCGAATTGCCAGCAGCTATCTTTTGATCTCGCTCGACGCGGCCGTCGCACGTTTGCAGCGCGGGCAGATGGGGCCGTGGCAGGCGCGGCACCAAGCCTTGCCGCAGGACTGGCAGGGAGCCTGTCCGCCGAGGTCGGTCAGGTGAAGCCGTTCGTCGCAGACGAGCCGCGCCCGCTCCAAGCCGGTGCCCCACTCGCACAGCGGCGGCTCCATCATGCGCGCCGCCGGGTGCCAGTCGATGGACACGATGCGCTCGCCCTTGCGCCGCCGGATCAGCACCTCGTAGCGGTGCACAGGAGCGAAGAGGATCAGCCCCTGCACCCACTCGACCGTCACCCGCAGGGCGTAGTTGTGCCGCAGATCGTCGAGCTTGGCGGCATACTCGCGTTCGATGGCAGCCACCCGCAGGCTTTCGCGTTTGCGGTCGGCATCGGCCTTGTCGCCTGCGGCCGACTGGAGCCCGGCCAGCTTCGCCAGCGCACTGCGGCGCAGATCGTCGTGGTACGCGTGCACCCGGGCGCTGTCCCGGTCGAGCCGACGGCGCATGGCGCGCAGGAACGGTTCCAGATCGCACCGCACCAGGTGGTCGGCTGCTCCCCGCACCCGCTCCGCCAGCATCTGCGCATCCAACGCCTGGCCCGCCTCGGCGCGCACGGCAGGGTCGGGCACGCGCCACTCCAGCTCGCC
>DATMZP010000422.1:0-2975 GCA_035573595.1 Hyphomicrobiaceae bacterium | reverse complement strand
GGTCTCCTCGCTCAGCGCCGCCTCGAGGTTGCCTTCCACAAAGCGCCGCTTGGTGCGATAGACCGTCGAGACGCCAACCGAGACAGTGCTGGCAATCACCTCGTCGCTGACACCGGCGTCAGCCGCCAGCAGGATCTGCGCCCGCTTGATCTTGCGCACCGCGTGGCTGCCACCGTTCAGCAACGCGGCAAGCTGAGTCTGCTCCGCCTCGTCCAGATCGACCCGATAACGTATGTTCATCATTGCTCCTTTGCTCTCGAGGACAACGATGAACCGGGCCGCCGATGCCCCACGACCGGCGTTCACAGCCAGGCAGGGGCAGTTTCTCGCGTTTATTCACGCCTATACCCTGGTGAACGGACGTCCTCCCGCAGAGGCGGACATGATGCGGTTCTTCCGCCTCACGCCGCCGAGCGTCCATCAGATGATCCTGAAGCTGGAGAAGGCCGGACTGATTTCTCGTCAGCCCGGTGTCCCGCGGAGCATCGTCGTGCTGCTCGAGCGCTCCGCCTTACCTATGCTCGAGCCACGCGGCGCTCAACCGGTCAAAACCTCTGTGCAGAGGTACTAGTGGGTCACCTGCCGAGTAGGTGGGGATGTTGCCATCCCCACCCCTCACAGACCCGGACGTGCGGATTCCCCGCATCCGGTTCTTCACGAGGGAGTTTTGCTCGCGGAGGCATACCCATGGAGGATCTTGACTGAAGGCAGTGAGTGCCGGGCCAGCAATTCGTTGAGGCGGGCCCATGTGACCACGCCTTGACGATCACGGCGAGACAACCACTTGCGCCAAACGCGCACCACCTGGTTGGCGAACCAACGCAGGCGTCGACTGTTGCCGCCAACACCGTAGTAGGCGAAGTGGCCCCGCATCATCGAGGACAGATGGCGATGCTGGTCATGGAACGACCAGTGGCGGTGTGTCCGGCACCAGTCATTGACCGCAGCCACCGCGCGGGCAAAACGGTCTTTCGCCGTTACTTGCCGAACCATGTCCTTGCCGTTCCGAGACCGTCCCCAGACATGGGTCAGGCCCAGGAAGTCGAAGCTGGTCCCATCCGTCTCCGGATGGCGCGTGCTCTGTGACCTCTTTGGGCGGAAGTCGACGAGGCGCGTCTTGTCGGGGTGGAGGGTAAGTCCATAGCGTGCGAGACGTTTGCCCAGAACCGACAGCACACGCTTGGCATCGTCAATGGTGTCGAACGCCATCAGTGCGTCGTCGGCGAACCGAACAAGGGTGCACGCCCCTCTGAGACGCGGTTTCACCTCGGTCTCGAACCATTCATCCAGCACATGGTGCAGGAAGACATTCGAAAGGCACGGTGAGATCACTCCACCCACAATGGTGCAAAATATGCCCAGCATTGGGGTTTGGTGATCCTGGACCGGCAGGTGATGGTGTTACACGCAGGACCACGGTGACGTCCTCTCGATCGACCTCGACGCGCTTGACGAGCAGCCGGATCAGGTCGCGTTGCATGGACCAGTCTACCGCCGCCATCCGTTGCCGCACCTGGCCGGCAAAGTCTTCCAACCGGCCCACGATCAGCGACAGTGCTGCGCGCTGCGCCGCCTCGTTGCGTATCCGAACTGCCTGCTCGTCCCAGCCCCGCAGCCGCTGGCGCAGCCCGGCGGCGCGAGGCTCAAATTCGGCCTTATCTATCAAGCCGTCCGCATAGCCGTCGATCAGCCGGTCCAGGCTGCGGCGCAGCTTGGCGATCTGACCCTCAAGGCTGGCCAGATCGGCGGCGGCGGGGTCGCGGGCCTGGACGAGGCGCCGCTCATACTCGGCCGCGATCCAACTGGGATCTTCAAGCACGCGCTCAACCTCTTGCCACACCGCTTCGTCCAACCGATCGGTGCGCACCTGCTGGTTTGCGCACAGGCGCTCGCCACCGAAACGATACGCATCACTGCCGCAGCAACGATAGTAGGCATAATGGCGCCGCTGGCCTTTGGCCGAGGCCAGGCTGACCGCCTTGCCATAGTAGGCATCACCGCACTGCCGACAGACCACCAGCCCTTGCAGCAGATAGCGCCGGCCGCGGGCGCTTTGGCGGCTACGCTGTCGGTTCTCCGCCAGCTGCTCGACCGCCGCCTCGGCCAGCGCCGCGTCGATCAGGGGTGGGACCGGCACGCTGATCCACGCCTCCGGGGCCACGTCGTAGACGCCATAGGCGCGGCGGGGCTGCTCGGCGCCCCCGCGCACCGGACGCAGGCGGGCCGGCAGCGGCCCAACCCGGGTCTTGCCGAAGGCCGCCGCGCCGGCATAAGCGGGGTTCTTGAGGATGCCCGCCACGGTCGAGCGGTCCCAGGCCGGCTTGCCGCTGCGGGTCGGGCAGCCCTGGGCCTGCAGCCGCCGGCACACCTCGCCGATGCTGAGGCGCTCGCGGCCGATCCAGTGAAAGATCTGACGCACGATGTGGGCCTCGTCCGCCTGAACCTCGTAGCAGGCCACCCCGCCGCCGATGTGCTTGCCGATATAGCGGTACCCATAGGGCGCGCCCGACAACACGCTCACCTCGCCCTGGTGGGCGGCGTGCCGCTTACCGCGTCGGCTGCGCTCCAGGATCTTGGCACGCTCGTATTCGGCGAGCATACCCTGCACCTGCAGCAGAAGGTCGTCCTCCGGCGAGAGGCCGATCGAGCGGTTGAGGAACACGACCTCGACCCCGGCGCGGCGAAACTCGTCGATCAGCAGCACCTGGTAGGCATAACGGCGGGCAAGGCGGTCGGGCGAATGCACGTAAATACGGTCGAGGTGACCGGCGGCGACAGCGTCGCGCAGACGCTCGAGGGCGGGTCGCACCAGGGTGGCGCCGCTGTAGCCTTCGTCGCAGAAATGTTCATCGGGCATCAGCGACAGGCCGTCCTGGGCGAGGCGGGCCTCCAGGGCTGCGATCTGGCTGTTGATGGTGCTGTCGGCGGCCTGCTGCTCGAAGGAGACGCGGGCATAGATGGCGGCGCGTATAGAC
>DATMZP010000421.1:0-2333 GCA_035573595.1 Hyphomicrobiaceae bacterium | reverse complement strand
GAACCTCGCCGCCAGCGGGTGCACAGTGTCGCCGTTGAACGCCACGAAGCTCCTGACCCAGAATCCGTAGATGACCGCGAACCGCAGGAGCGGGTCTTCAAGGGCCTCGCCACGCGCATCCGCCTGGTCGATGTATGCCTGCGCCTGGTCGAAGGCCGCCCTGGTCGCCTCCGATGCGTATCCCTTGGCGTGCATCAGGGCGTTGGCGAGGGCGACTTGCAACGCGATCTGCCGGCGGCGCAGGTCGGGCGTGCCGGGTAGGGAGCCGATCTGGCCCAATGCGCGGCTGAGCTGGGCCCTGGCCTCCAGCAAGGCCGAGCGTCGCAGCGATTGCAGGCCTGCGTTCCCCCACAGGCCGGCAGCCTTCTCGACCAGCCCGGCCTCGGTGGCGTGGTGCGCCAGCAGCTCCGGCTGGCTCTCGGCGATGTCCGGGAGCTGCTGCTCCAGGGCTTCGGCGATGCGGGCGTGAAGGCGGCTCCTCGGCTCGCGCAGCAGGCTTTCGTAGGCCGCGTCCTGCACCAGCGCGTGCTTGAAGGCGTAGGTGGCCGCCGCTCCAGCGCCCCAGCGGCGGACCAACCCTGAATTCACCAGCGTGTCCAGCGCGCCCTCCAGCTCCTCCTGCGGCCAGGAGCTCACGCTGCCGAGCAGCTTGCGGCCGAACTCGCGTCCGATGACGGCGCCGATCTGCGCCACCTCCTTGGCGCGCCCGAGCCGGTCCAGTCGCGACGCCAGCAGAGACGTGAGGGTTGCGGGCACCAGGTGCGCGGGGTAAGGCCCCACCAGCTCGTAGCGGTCCGGCCCTTCGCGCAGGGCCCCGCTTTCGAGCAGACTTTTGGTCAGCTCCTCGATGTAGAAGGGTATGCCGTCCGTATGTCCGAGGATCTTGTCGGCCACCTCCTTCGGCAGGGCCTTGCCGCCCATCACCCGGTCGATCAGCAGGCAGGCATCGTTGGGGTCGAGGCCGACGAGCCTCAACTCCGCGCCGATCGGCCAGGGCGGCTGGAATTCCGGACGCGCGGTGACGAGCAGCATGACTGGAAGCCGCCGGATCGCCGCGGCCAGCTGGCCGAGCACTTCCAGGGAGGTCGGGTCGAGCCAGTGCGCATCCTCGACCAGCACGAGCACCGGCCGGCGCGCCGCCAGCCCCTTGATGCGCGCCAGCACCGTCGCAAGCGTCCGCGCCTTGCGCTGCTCGGGCGACAGCCGTTGCAGGGCCGCGGGGTCGGGCACGGGCAAGCAGAGAAGGTCGGCCAGCAGCATCGCGCCTTCAGGAACCGGGGCAGGAACCGGGGCGGAAACCGACGCTCCGGCCGGCTCCAGCAGCGCCGTGAGCCGGGCGAGCCGGTCCTCGGGGCTGTCGCTGCCGTCGAAACCGGCAGCCCGCTGCAGCTCACCGATCACGGGATAGAGCGGGGTGTCGGCCTGGTGCGACGCGCCAAAATACTTGAGGCAGTGGTGCGGCTCGGCGCTCTGTTCCTGCTCGAATTCGGCGATGAGCCGGGACTTGCCGACCCCAGGCTCCCCCGAGACGAGCACGGCCTGGCCTTCCCCGGCCACCGCCTGCCGCCACCGCCGCCGCAGCAGCTCCATCTCCGCCCTGCGCCCCGCCAGCTCCAGCATGCCGGCCCGGCGCAGCGCGTCGAAGCGCCCGGCGCCGGCGCGCTCGCCGGTCACCTGCCATACGGCCACGCGTGGAAGGGCTCTGCCGAGCACGAGGGGCTCCATCTCCCGGCACTCGAAAAAACCGCCAATGAGCTCGCGGGTGCGGCTGTCGATCGCCACGCCGCCGGGCGGGGCCGACGACGGCAGGTGTAGGGCGAGGCAGAGCGCCTGACCCGTCGACGCGGGCGGCGCTTCGCCGGGCTCGGGTGCGGCTGGGACCGGCAGGGTCCCCGTGGCGATGCCGATGTGGGGCTGCAAGTCATCCGGCAGGTTGAGGTTGCCAATGGCGTCGGCCAGCGCGAGCCCCGCACGCACCGCGCGCTCGGGGTCGTCCTCCTGCGCCTCCCGGTATCCGAAATAGAGGACCACACTGTCGCCGGGCATCCTTGCCGCCAGCCCGCGGTTGCGCGCCGCCATGTCGGAGCAGACCTGGTAGACGGATTGCATCAGAGCCTCGTGCTCCCCGTCGGCGCCGGCCGGCAGGGCCGCGAGCCCGCGGATCTGGCACGACAGGATGCTGAGCTGCCGGCGCTCCCTGGGCGCCGTCGAGGCGCGGGCCTCGCGGGGCGCCGGCTCGAGCGGCGGCGGTGCGGGCCGCTTGATGCGCTGCACGCGGGCGCCGAGTCTGTAGCCCGCCCGCTTCACGGTGACGATGATGCGCGGCGGCTTGG
>DATMZP010000420.1:0-6785 GCA_035573595.1 Hyphomicrobiaceae bacterium | reverse complement strand
TGAAGCTCTACCTCGCCGCGTTCCGCAACCACGGCGCCTTCCACGAGGACTGCACCGTGGCCATCGGCAAGCGGCTGGCGGCGCTGCTGGAGCCGCACTACCTGCGCATCGGCGGCTACTGGTACCCGCGCGGCGGCATCCCCATCGACGTGTTCTGGCAGACCGGCACGCCGCCTGCCGGCCTGTGGCTGCCCGACCAGGGCGTCGCGCCCTACCGCGGGCGCGGCTGACCGTAGCGCGCCGCCATCCTGGTGGCGTAGCGCGGCGTCACCCTCGTGATGTAGCGAGGAGACACCATAGCGGCGTGACGACGCGTCGTCCTGGTGGCGTAACGCGTCGCCCTCCTGGGCCTGACGCGGGTTGCGGCCCTGGCGGCGACACGGCCGGCCCTGATGCCCGCAGGGGCTGCTTCGCGAGAGTTGGACGCCACCATCGTGGGGTGCGAGCGAGGACTGTTCCAGGCGTATCCGACCCGGACGCCGCGCCCAGGGAACAGCAGCGTGGCCGGATTGAAATGCTCCCCGGAGCGCTTGCGCACCTCGTAGTGCACGTGGGGGCCGGTGGAATGGCCGGTGCTGCCCAGCAGCCCCAGCAGGTCGCCCTGCTGCAGCAGCGTGCCGATCCCGGCCACGATGCGCTGCAGGTGGCCGTAGTAGTGCTGGCGGCCCTGGGGGTCGCTGGTGACGACCAGGTTGCCGTAGCCCCCGCGCTGCCCCGCGAAGGTGACGCGCTGCTTGCGGGTGGTGGCATACACCGGGGTGCCGAGCGGCCCGGCCAGGTCGATGGCCGGGTGGCGCCGGCCCTGGTTGAACATGCTGGTCACCCGCCCCTTGTCGAACGGCATGATGAACTCGCTCGGCCGCGTTGCGGGCTGTGGCTCGGGCACCACCAGCGGCTCCTCCTCCGGCGGCGCCAAGAACGGGCGCAGCTTCGGCGCCGGCCTGGCGGCCTCTTGCCGGCTCGTCTCATCGACGGCGGCCACCCTGGTGAAGGCGGCGGCGACGGCCTCGGCGGCGCCGCCGTCGCCCATATCGAGCGGCGGGCGCTCGGCGGGCGGTGTCTCCACATCCCGCTCCGAAACGATGGCAGGCGGCGCCAGCGGCCCGCCGATGGATGGCGGCGCGACCGACGTAGTCGTGCCCTCCACAGTCGAGGCCGCGGACGCCGACGCCGCTACGGTCAAAACGCGCTGTCCGTGCTGGGCATCCCCCAATCCGGCCGCCTGCTCGAAGGTGCCGGCAACGAAGCCGACCGCGAAAAAGCTGAACGCAACCCGAGTGATACGCATTCCCCCTCACACACAAACGTTGCATGTGCGGCGCATCTGTTTGGGGCGAGGGGGCATTCTGTGGGCGGCACCACGCGGCGGGGCGACGCAGCGTGGGCGTAGCCGCACGCGCGGGTGTGGCGAAGAGACGGTTTCCAAGGTGATTATCAGTGATGAATCAGCATGTTAGAATAACAATGGCAGAACTGCAACAGTGTGGCGATACGGCCAGCCCGGCCTGGTTTCGTATTTCGATTGGTTAACGCCAACACCGGCGGCCCGCAGCCGACACCAGCGGTTCGTAGCTTTGTGGGGTTTGTAGGGTGCGTTAGCGCGAAGCGCGTAACGCACCGAGCGCAGCCACCGCCGTTCGGATCGTCACAGATAACCAGTGCGGGTGACCAGGTGGGTTACGGCCCTTCGGCCCTAACCCACCCTGCGGTCCGGTGGCACCGCCTCCTCGGCCAGCCGCTCGATGGCGGTGGCCAGCGGCATCACCTCCTGCTCCTGCCTGCCCAGGCGGCGCAGCGAGACGGTGCGCTCCTCGGCCTCGCGCTTGCCGACCACCAGGAGCACCGGCACCTTCGCCAGCGAGTGCTCGCGCACCTTGTAGTTGATCTTCTCGTTGCGCAGGTCGGTCTCGGCGCGCAGGCCGGCCCGTTGCAGGGCGGCCAGCACCTCGCCGGCGTAGGCATCCGCATCCGAGACGATGGTGCACACCTTAGCCTGCACCGGCGCCAGCCATAGCGGCAGGTGCCCGGCGGTGCTCTCCAGCAGGATGCCGGTGAAGCGCTCCAGCGAGCCGAACAGGGCGCGGTGGATCATGACGGGGGTCTTCTTCTCGCCGTCGCGGTCGATGTAGAACGCGCCGAACCGGGCCGGCAGGTTGAAGTCCACCTGGGTGGTGCCGCACTGCCAGTCGCGGCCGATGGCGTCGCGCAGGACGTACTCGAACTTCGGCCCATAGAAGGCGCCCTCGCCGGGGTTGATCCCGGTCTTCACCTTGCCGTTGGACTGCGCCCGGATGTCCTCCAGGATGGCGGACATGACGGTCTCCGCCTGGTCCCACAGCGCATCGTCGCCCACGCGCTTCTCGGGGCGGGTGGAGAGCTTGATGGTGATCTCCTCGAAGCCGAAGTCGCCGTAGATCGAGAGGATCAAGTCGTTGATGGCGATGCACTCCTCGGCCAGCTGCTCCTGGGTGCAGAACACGTGCGCGTCGTCCTGGGTGAAGGCGCGCACGCGCATCAACCCGTGGAGCGCGCCCGACGGCTCGTAGCGGTGCACGGCGCCGAACTCGGCCACGCGGTAGGGCAGCTCGCGGTAGGAGCGCAGGCCGTGCTTGAAGATCTGGATGTGGCCCGGGCAGTTCATCGGCTTGATCGCGAACTCACGTCCGTCCTCGGTGACGGTGGTGAACATGTTCTCGCGGAACCACTCCCAGTGGCCCGAGGTCTCCCACATCGACTTGTCGAGGATCTGGGGCGCGTTCACCTCGCGGTAGCCGGCCGCGTTCTGCCGGCGGCGCACGTAGTTGATGAGGCTCTGGAACAGCTCCCAGCCCTTGGGGTGCCAGAACACGACGCCGGGCCCCTCCTCCTGGAAGTGGAAGAGGTCCATCTCGCGCCCGAGCTTGCGATGGTCGCGTTTCTCCGCCTCCTCGAGCTGCTTGAGGTGCGCCTTCAGCTCGTCCTCGTTCGCCCAGGCGGTGCCATAGACGCGTTGCAGCCGCTCCCTGGTATGGTCGCCACGCCAGTAGGAGCCCGCGAAGTGGGTGAGCTTGAACGCCTTGCCGATCTGCCCGGTCGAGGTCATGTGCGGACCGCGGCACAAATCGAGCCACTCGCCCTGCTTGTAGATCTTGAGGTCCTCGCCCTCGGGGATCGCATCGACCAGCTCGATCTTGAACAGCTCGCCCTTCTTTCTGAAGAAATCCTTGGCCTGCTCGCGGCTCCAGAACTCCTTGGTGAAAGAGGCGTTGCGCGCGATGATCTCGCGCATCTTGGCCTCGATCTTCTCCAGGTCGTCGGGATGGAACGGCTCCGCCTTGGCGAAGTCGTAGAAGAACCCGTTCTCGATCACCGGGCCGATGGTCACCTGGGTCCCGGGCCACAGCGCCTGCACCGCCTCCGCCATCACGTGCGCGGCGTCGTGCCGGATCAGCTCCAGCGCCTCCGGGTCGGTGCGGGACAGGATCTTGACGCTCGCGTCCTTCTCGATGGGATCGGCCAAATCGGCGAGCTTGCCGTCGACCGTCATGGCCACGGCCCGCTTGGCGAGCGACTTGGAGATGCCTTCGGCGAGGGCCTTGCCGCTGATGCCGCGGCGCACGGAGCGCTTGGCCCCGTCGGGAAAAGTCACGGTGATATCGGTCACGGGTCTTCTCTCACTCGCTGCAAACCACGCAGGTAAGGGAACCGTTTCGCCGGGCAGCGCAGCCGCCGGCTCTCGGGCCGCTGCTTGTGCCCCCGACGCCCGCAGGTGTCAAGGCGACGACGACGCCCACGGCCCGGGCGCCACCCGGGCGGCGCCGCTCGGCGACCGCCTCGCCGCCCGATGCCGAGCAGCCGGAAAAGCCTGCCGCCTCCGCCCCATCGCCGGAGTCGGGCCTAAGTCGAGCCGCTTGCGCATAGGAATTCCCTATTTGCGGCACAATTCGTTATGATAACGTCGCCGTGCGGATTGCCAGGGCACGCGGAAGGCCTGTCTCGAGGCGCTCGCGCATACCCGACGACCACGATCATTGCCGCAGCTGGGGTTTTGGGGGAGGACAACGTGCGATTAGCCGCGCTTTTGGCCGCCGTGGCGACGGCGGGAGTTCTGGCATTTCCGGTCGCGGGGCCCGCCCAGCAACCCGCTCCCAAGCGGCCGGCTGCCGTCCATCCGGTGCCGGTCGGGAACGAGGCCGCACGCCAGCAGGCGATGCGCGAGGAGCTCAACCAGAACACCGTCACGGTGATCTCGGGCAATCCCAACGGGGCCTACCTCTACCTCGCGAACGACATGTCCGCGGTCCTGGACGACGGCAACGCCCTGCGGGTGCTGCCGGTGATCGGCAAGGGCGGCTATCAGAACATGATGGATGTGTTGCACCTCAGGGGCGTCGACCTCGGGATCACGCAGTCCAACATCATGAGCTACCTCAAGAAGACCGGGGAGTTCGGATCCAACATCGACCAGCGCGTCGCCTACATCACCAAGCTGCACAGCGAGGAGATGCACGTCCTCGTCGGCCCCGGCATCGAGAGGGTGCAGGAATTGTCTGGGAAGACGGTGAACTTCAGCGATGTGGGGAGCGGCACCCAGTTCTCGGCCCGCCTGATCTTCGATCTCCTGGGGATCAAGGCGAAGGAGATCAATGTCGGCCAGGGTGACGGCTACCAGATGGTCAAGAACGGCGAGATCGCCGCCACAGTCCTAATCGCGGGCAAGCCGACCGGCGCCTACGCCAAGTTCAAGCTGGAGCCTGGCATGAAGCTGCTGCCCGTCCCTTACACGGAGGCCCTCGAGCAGGACTATTTTCCCGCCAAGCTCACCAGCGAGGACTATCCGAACCTGATCCCTAAGGGTCAGTCGATAGACACGGTCGCCGTCGGCGCGGTGCTCGCAGTCTACAACTGGCCGCGCGATACGGACCGCTACCGGCGCGTCGCCGCCTTCACCGATGCGTTCTTCACCAAGTTCGCCGAGTTCCAGAAGCCCGCGCGACACCCGAAATGGAAGGAAGTCAACCTCAACACGACCCTGAAAGGCTGGAAGCGCTTCCCGGCTGCCGAGGAATGGCTGCTGAGGAGCGAGCGGCAGGCAGGCGGGATCGACCCGGCGCTCGCCCGCGCCCAGGCCGCCAAGGCGGCGCCCTACAACCCCGCCGAGCAGCAACGACTGTTCCAGCAGTTCATGGAGTGGGCCAAGAACCAGCCCGGCAAGTAGCCGCGTATTCGACCGGACTGACGGCGGAGGGAGCACGCCCCCATCCGCCGGAGAATATGTCGAGGGCAGGAACGTGACGGGAGCAGGATCAGCCCGGCGCAGAAGCCGCCATGATCGCCGCCAGGGGGCATCCCTGGCGGTGCGCGTGCTCCTGACAGCGATTGCACTGGCAGGTCACCATGCCGGCACGGCCTCGGCCCAGCAGGGCCGGCCAAGCATTGTCGTTGCCACTCCCCTGCGTATTCAGCCCCCCGCGCAGGTGGCGCTTCCCGTGCAGCTCTCGCCGCTGAGCGCCGTTCCGCCGGGCTGCTTCATCAGGATGCGCGGCCTTCCCTCGACGGCCGCACTTTCCGACGGCCATTCCATCGCGCCCGGCGCCTGGGCCATTCCCATCGCTGCCTTGACCAGGCTGGAGATCGTCCTGCCGGAAGGCGCCACGGGCCAATCGGAGATCTCCATCACCCTTGTCTCGGCGGACGGCACGGTGCTGGCCGAGACCAAGGCGACCCTTGTCATCACTGCCCGGCCCGCCCCGGCGACACCCCCCGCGGCCGCCGCGCCGACGCCCCGGGCCACGACCAGCTTGGCGATGCGCCCCATCCCGGACGCACCCCCGCCTCCGGCGGAGACCAGAGCCGCCCCGTTGCTGAGCCCCGAGGCGCACGAGCGGGCGCTGCGCCTCGTCAAGAAGGGCGACGAGCAGCTGGCCGACGGCGGCATCGCCCAGGCGCGTCTCCTTTATGAGCGAGCCGCCGAGGCCGGTCTGGCGCAGGGCGCCATGGCCATGGCCGCAACCTACGACCCGACCGAGCTGCAGCGTCTCGGTGTCCGCGGGCTCAAGCCCGATCGGGACCAGGCGCGGCGCTGGTACGAGCGCGCCCGCCAGCTGGGCGCCGCCGATGCCGAGCAGCGCCTCCGCCGGCTGGGGGGAAGCTAGACGGATGGGCCCGGCCCTCCCGCGGCGATCGGCCCGCAGCTATGGCTTTGGCGACAAAGTGACTTTGCCTGAGGAATTCCCAATTACCGCCGCATTGTCGCCCTTGGATCCGGGCGACATGCAAAGGTAGGCACTGCTGCGTTTCTGGGCAGCGATGAAACGGGCGGGGACGACCGGGGGATCGCTCGCGGGTTGCGGCCTGCCGGAAACCGAACACACCATAAATGAAGGAGCCGACGATGCGCGTCAGGTTGGGGGAGGCGTTAGCACTCATTGCTTGCGGATGCGTGCTCGCCAGCGTGGGATTCTCCCAGATCGCGGGGGCTCAGGCGCCGGCGCGCGGACGCGCCCCTACGGCCGCCGAGACCGGCGAGACCTCCAAGGTGCAGCAGATCAACAACTGGACGCTGGGGCTCGCCGGCGGCCTGCCCGAGGGCACCTTCATCCGCTTCGCCGCGGAGATCGCCCGCAACGTCAACGATCCGGCCGAGATGCGGGTGCTGCCGGTGATTACCCAGGGCGCCACCGACAACGTCAAGGACCTGCTCTATCTCAAGGGCATTGACGTTGCCATCACCAATGCCGACGTGCTCGACTACTTCAAGAACCAGGAGCGCATCCCCAACATCGAGAAGCGCATCAACTTCATCT
>DATMZP010000419.1:0-5985 GCA_035573595.1 Hyphomicrobiaceae bacterium | reverse complement strand
CGACGCCCGCGACCCCTACTTCATGTATGCGGCGAGCAACCTCGGCAGCCTGATCGCGCTCCTGAGCTATCCCTTCATCCTGGAGCCGGCGTTCGGCTTGAGCCAGCTGAGCCACTTGTGGGCCTATGCCTACGTGATTCTGGTGCTGGCCATCGGCGTCTCGTTCTTCCTGATGCGCGGCGCCCAGGTCGGCGGTGCGCCGGAGACCGTGGCTCAGCCGGGTGCCGGCGATGCCGCATCGCCGGCAACGGCGCCGAGCTGGATCGACCGGCTGAGCTGGATCGGGCTCGCCTTCGTGCCGGCGGCGCTGGTGACGGCGTTCACGGTGCATATCACCACCGACGTGGCTTCCGCGCCGCTCCTGTGGGTGTTCCCGCTGGCGCTCTATCTCCTCACCTTCGTGCTGGTGTTCCGCGACCGGCCGTTCGTCTCGCGCGAGGCATTGCTGTTCCTGCACCTCCTGGCCCTGGTGATCGCACTGGTCGCCCTGTCGTTCCAGACCCACGACTGGTTCATCATCAGCGCGACGGGCGTCACGGTCTTCTTCACCACCGCCATGCTGGCCCACCGCACGCTCTACGAGGCCCGGCCGGCGCCGGCCTACCTTACGGAGTTCTATCTATGGATGTCGTTCGGCGGCGCGCTCGGCGGCATGTTCACGGCGCTGGTGGCGCCCAAGCTGTTCAGCGAGATCTACGAATACCCATTGCTGCTTGCGGCCTCCATGGCGTGCCGGCCCGGCGCCTTGAGCTTCCTGTTCTCGCGCGACCGGCAGAAGCTGAAGGACGAGATGATCGTCCTGTGGCTGATCGCAGCCGTGGGCGTCCTCATCATCTGGTGGCTGCCGACGCTGATCGGCAGCTTGCGTGCGTCTACCTGGGCCGCCCGCGTGGGCACCACGCCGTTCACCGTGATGGTGCTGGCCGCCATCTTGCTGGTGAACGTGAAGTTCGCGCCGCGACAGCTGGTGGCGGCCGGGCTCATGTGCCTCGCGCTTGTGACCCTGCCCTCGGCCGTCCGGCAGGCGGACTCCCAGATCACGCAGAGGAGCTTCTTCGGCGTCTACCGCGTCGCGGATACCCCGGACGGCTACCGCACCCTGGTGCACGGCACCACGCTGCACGGGGCGCAGCGCATCTATGACGAGGAGGGCAAGGAGGTCGAGGACCTCGTGCCCACCACCTACTACTACCCGGGCAGCCCCATGGGCCGCACCATCGCCAAGCGGCGCGAGATCCTGGCGGCCAAGGGCGAGAAGGGCCACTACGGCATCGTCGGCCTGGGCACCGGTTCCAGCGCCTGCCACAAGCAGGAGGGCGAGAGCTGGAGGTTCTTCGAGATCGATCCGACGGTCATCAAGATCTCCAGCAACCCGAAGAATTTCACCTTCATCAGCAAGTGCCAGCCCGACATCGACATCGCCATCGGCGATGCGCGGCTGACCATTGCCAAGGAGCCGGACGCCAGCTTCGACCTGTTCATCATCGACGCCTTCACCTCCGACGCTATCCCCGTGCACATGCTGACCAAGGAAGCCGTCCAGCTGTTCCTCGACAAGCTGAAGCCGGAGGGTGTGGTGCTGCTGCATACGTCGAACCGCTACCTTGACCTGAACTCGGTGCTGGCTGCGATCCAGAAGGAGCTGCCCGAGGGCACGGCCGGCATAGCCATGCAGGATGCCGGCGGCGACGGCTACGGCGAGTCCGGGTCCACCGTGGTGATCTTCGCCAAGAGCGAGGCGGCGCTGCAACCTTACCGTTCCATGGAGGGAGTGCTGGAGCTCGACGACGGGAGCGGCAACGGAGCTCCCCTGCGGGCCTGGACCGACGACTACTCCGACATCCTCGGCGCCTTCTGGAGCCGTCTGCAGGGCCGCGGGTGAGGGGTGTCGGTGACAGGTGTCTGACCCTCTGGGTCAGACACCGTAGCTCCGGCGCCCTTGTCGGCCGGGTGTTTTCAACGCCGTTTGCGCAACGGTGTCAGACCCAGAGGGTCTGACACCGGCGAAGGGGTGGACATGGAGATCGACGAAGGCACCGTGCGGCGCATCGCCCGCCTGGCCCGCATCAGGGTGACCGATGCGGAGGCCAAGGCGCTGGAGGAGGAGCTGTCGGGCATCCTCGACTGGGTGAAGCAGCTGAACGAGGTCGATACCTCCAACGCCGAGCCGATGACGCGCGTGACGCCCATGCAACTCAAGCGCCGCGCCGACGTGGTGAACGACGGCGAGATGGCGGATGCCATCGTGAAGAACGCGCCGATCAGCGCGGAGCACTTCTTCCTGGTGCCCAAGGTCGTGGAATAGCGCCGGACCTGTCCTGCCAATGAGCGATCTCACCAAGCTGACCCTGGCCCAGGCCCGCGCGGGCCTCAAGGCGAAGCGCTTCTCCGCCGTCGAGTTGACCGAGGCGCTGCTGGCGGCGATCGAGTCGGGCAATGGCGCCCTCAACGCCTATGTGCTCGCCACGCCGCAGGCGGCGCTCAAGCAGGCGGGCGAGAGCGACCGGCGGCTGGCCAAGGGCGAGGCGCGGCCCCTGGAGGGCCTGCCGCTCGGCATCAAGGACCTCTACTGCACCAAGGGGCACCGCACTACGGCCTGCTCCAGCGTGCTCGGCGAGTTCACGCCCACCTACGAGTCCACCGTCACCCAGAACCTGTGGGACGCCGGCGCGGTGATGCTGGGCAAGCTCAACTGCGACGAGTTCGCCATGGGCTCGTCCAACGAGACCAGCCGCTTCGGTCCCGTGGTGAGCCCCTGGCGCCGCTCCGGCTCGAATGTGGGCCCTAACGTGGGCCTTGTGCCCGGCGGCTCCTCGGGCGGCTCCTCGGCTGCCGTGGCTGCGGATCTGTGCCTCGCCGCCACCGCCACGGATACCGGCGGCTCGATCCGGCAGCCGGCGGCCATCACCGGCACGGTCGGCATCAAGCCCACCTACGGGCGCTGCTCGCGCTGGGGCATCGTCGCCTTCGCGTCCTCGCTCGACCAGGCCGGCCCCATCGCCAAGACGGTCCGCGACGCCGCCATCATGCTGCGCCATATGGCCAGCCCTGACGCCAAGGATTCCACCTGCGTGGACGTGCCTGTGCCGGATTACGAGGCGAGGCTCGGCGACGGCGTGAAGGGCCTCAGGGTGGGCGTGCCGAAGGAATACCGCGTGGACGGCATGCCGCGCGAGATCGAGGACCTCTGGCAGCGCGGCATCCAATGGCTCAAGGCGGCCGGCGCCACCATCCACGACGTGTCGCTGCCCCACACCAAGTATGCGCTGCCGGCCTATTACATCGTCGCCCCGGCCGAGTGCTCCTCCAACCTGGCGCGCTACGACGGCGTGCGCTACGGCAGGCGCGAGAGCGGCGCCGACCTGATCGACACCTACGAGGCAACCCGCGCCGCCGGTTTCGGCGCCGAGGTGCGCCGGCGCGTGCTGATCGGCACCTACGTGCTGTCGGCGGGCTACTACGACGCCTACTACATCAAGGCGCAGAAGGTGCGCACGCTGATCCGGCGCGACTTCGATGCCGCCTTCGAGGGGGTGGATGTGCTGCTCACGCCCACCACGCCGGGGCCGGCCTTCGGCATTGGCGAGGTGGTGGGCGATCCCATCCAGATGTACCTGAACGACATCTTCACGGTGCCGGTGAACATGGCGGGCCTGCCCGGTATCTCGGTGCCGGCGGGGCTCTCCTCGCAGGGCACGCCGCTCGGCCTGCAGCTGATCGGCCCCGCCTTCGGCGAGCCCACGCTGTTCCGCGCCGCCCAGGTGATCGAGGACGCTGCCGGCGGCTTCACCCCGCCCGAGGCATGGTGGAGCGCGCGCAAGGTCCCGCCGGTGCACAAAGATGCGGCGGAAGCCCGGTCCGACAAAGGCAAGGCGACCAGGACCAGCCGGCAGACCCGGCGGCCGGCAAAGGGTTAGTCGCGACAGCGCCGGCCTACGCGCGTGGCGTGAACAGCGCAGTGCGCCTCCATAGCTTCGGATGGCAGCGCGGGCGGCATTGCACGGCCTGGGGCACCCACTATAGTCGGACGGCGGACTCTTCACGGGGGGTAAGAATGCCGGCGTTCTGGCTTCGCTGCGTTGTTCTGGTCGTTGCCGCGTTGACCGCCGCCTGCGGGGGCACCTCGCGCGTGGCCGACGAGCTGACGGCCACCTCGCTCAGCCAATCCAAGAAGGCGGTGGCGCTGATCAAGCTGGGGGCGGCCGACCCGCTCTGCACCGTCCTGTCGGCCGGCATCGGCGTGCGCGAGGGCGGCGACTTCCGGCTCGTCCAGACCGCCCGCATCGAGCGCTTCGACGGGGTCGCGGTCGCCGAGCTGGAGCTCGGCAGCGGCGAATACCACGTGGTGAGCTACAGCTGTGTCCGGCGCGGCGGCTCCGTGCTGCTGGCGGAGCCGGCGGGGGGTGGGCTCTACAAGAAGAGCTACGCCACCTTCTCCCTGGCGCCGGGCGAGGTCCTGAACGTCGGCTACCTGCACCTCGTCCCCATGGCCTCCACGCCGATCAGCGCCTCCTACCGGGTGCTGCATGTGCGCCTGGCCGTGACCGACTGGCCGGTGGCGGAGCTGGACCGCTTCAAGCGGCAGCGGCCCAATCTGTACAGCCAGATGCGCACCCGGCTGATGACGGTGCACAAGATCGAGCCGCCGACGGTGGCACAGATCCAGGCGAGGTGCGCCGAGATGCGGCGGCTGCAGGGCGAGGGCAAGCTCCAGAACCTCCCCGCGCTGTGCATGCCCGGCGGGGCAGCTGGCGGCGGACCGCCGACGCGCCAGCCGGCCGGCAGCAAGCGGCAGATCGGGATATAGGCCGCAGCCGGGGGCTGACGGGCTCTCACCGGGATTTCATCGGCCGCGCCCGCCCGCGCCGCCGCGGCCGAAGGCCTCGCGCGCCCAGCACGGATACCCGGCGTAGAGGCCGGTGGGGTCCGCGGCCTGCGCCCGCTCCTCGCACACCTGCCGCTGGCTGATGGCCGGGGGCGGCGCGTAATAGTTGGGAGGGGCGTAGGAGTACGAGGGCACCGGAGCGCGCCTGTACTTGCGGGCGGCATCGGCGGATGAGGTGGCTGCGCTGAGCGCGGTGAAACCAATCCCGGCGATCAGCGCGGGGGCGATCAGTTTGGGAGCGATCGAGCTGGCAAGCAGCGTGCGCATGGCTCGCTCCTTGTTCCGGCGTCTCGACCTCGTCGGGCCGTCGCCTGGAGAGGGAAACCGGCGTCCTCCGGACCGGTCTCTTGAGTGTAACGGCAGGCGGGCAGGCGCGCCGCCGGCTTATGGCAGGTTCCGCTCGATCTTCTTGAACACATCCGACGGATAGTCGTACTCGTCCGCGGCACTGGCCACCGACAGCGTGACGCCGGTAAGCACAGACAGCGCGAGAAGCGCGGTTAGGATGACCTTCATGATCCTCTCTCCTCCGGCTATGAGCCTCCGATGGGCTCCGCGAGCCAATATAGCCCCGCTCCGCGGCGCGAGAAGATGCCGACACGCACACGTGAAAAGTAGTGATATTACAGCCTACTATGACGCTTGGATTACACAGGTAGTGACGTTACAGGGTGGCTTGTTCCGCCCAAGGTCGAGAACGGTCAGGCCGGCGATATGGCGGCTGTTGCGGGCATCTGAGCGCCGTTGCGAAGGGGGAGCGAGCGGTGATATGCAGTCCCGCGCGGAAATCCGGTGCCGACTCACGTGGGCGCTGGGAGCGCGGGTATTCGCCTGCACTGGCCGGCTTAGCTCAGCGGTAGAGCAGCGGTTTTGTAAACCGAAGGTCGGGGGTTCAATCCCCTCAGCCGGCACCATGAAGTCAATGACTTAGCTATAGGCTCGTGCATGGACGTTCTTGCCGGAGCAGCACCGGGGGCGGCAAAATGCGCCCGCTACCCCTCGGCGCTCTCATGCGTCACGGGGGAAGCCGCCCATCCCATTGCCGAGAAGATCATTGACGTTATCGAGGCGCTGCGGCGCGAACCTGGTGCCTTCGAAGG
>DATMZP010000418.1:0-3018 GCA_035573595.1 Hyphomicrobiaceae bacterium | reverse complement strand
GACCTTCTGGATCAAGCGGGATTTGACCTCCTGGACGCCGGCGGACCTGGCCACGCTCGGGGTGTGGCTGTCGCTGCCGTGGACCGTCAAAATGGTATTCGGCGAGTTGGTGGATACCGTGCCGCTGCTGGGCTCGCAGCGTCGCGCCTACGTGTTCGCCGGCGCCGGCCTGATTGCCGTCAGTTTCGTTCTCCTGGCCGGCGCGGCCGGCAACTGGTTTCCCTGGATTCGCCCCGACGTGCTGTTCGTGGTTGCCTCGCTGCTCACGGTCATCGGCGCGGTGCTGCAGGACGTAGTGGCAGATGCCATGAGCACCGAGGTGGTGCCGCGCGTCGACGCCGACGGCACGCCGCGCGCCAAGGCCGCAATCGACCACGATCTCGGCATGGTGCAGGTGCTGGGCCGCCTGGCGCTGTCGTTCGGGCTGTTCGCCGTGGCCGGCATCTCCGGGCTGCTGGCGCAGCTCCTCTCCTACGACAAGGTGTTCCTGATCGGCCTCGTCGTGCCGCTCATCTCCATCTCGGGCGCCCTGCTGGTGCGGCTGGAGACCAGCGAGCGCCGGCCGATCGACTGGCGCATCCTGGGCGGCGGCATCGCCTTCGGCGCCGTCGTGGTGGCGATCGCCCTCGGCGGACTGCCCTATGGCCAGGAGGTCATCTTCGCCATCTCCATGGCCGTCGTCCTGTGGATGCTTACCCGTGTCACCCAGGACATCGAGCCGGCGACGCGCCTGCGCATCGCCTTCGCCGCCATCATCATTTTCGCCTTCAGGGCCACGCCGGACGTGGGCTCGGGCTACAACTGGTTCGCCATCGACGTGCTCGGCTTCAGCGAGGGCTTCTTCGGGGTGCTCGGGCAGATCGGCACCGCCGTGGGGCTAGCATCGCTGTGGCTGTTGGCCGACTTCATCACCCGCAAGCCGGTGGCCCAGGTGCTGCTGTGGCTCACCGTGCTTGGAACGGCGCTGTCGCTGCCGATGCTCGTGCTGGTGTTCCAGTGGTACAAGATTACGGAGGCCCTGTTCGGCATCGGCGCCCACAGCATTGCGCTGTTCGAGGTCATCGCCACCTCGCCGTTCGCGCAGCTCAGCATGATCCCGCTGCTGACACTGGTGGCCATCTACGCCCCGGCCGGGCATCGCGCCACTTGGTTCGCGCTGACCGCCTCGCTGATGAACCTGGCGCTGCAGGCTGGCACGCTGCAGACCAAATACCTGAACCTCATTTTCCATGTCGACCGGGGCTCTTACGGCAATCTGCCGGCGCTGACGGTGGTGGCCATGACGATCGGCTTCGCCCTGCCGGTGGCAGCTATCGCTCTATTCGGGCGGCGGGTCCGTTAAGCCTGCCGCGTTCTGTCTGTCGCATCCGGGCCACAGCAGGGGACGGATGCAGGCAGGGGGACGGCCTCGTCTTGACGGCGCCCAAGTCCGCGCTCATTCAAGTACGGGAGGGAAATTCCTGCAGAGCGGCGGCAGTGGAAACGCGTGGGGCTCCCCCACGCAGGGCCACACGAGTTTTGGTTAAGTAGGGGGCCTGGCCTTGCAAAGCAGCACCGCGCAGCGCGGCAGAGTGTGGCTTACATCCTGGGCGACCGTGGCCTCGCCGGCTGTCGAGGAAGCCCCTGTGCCTGCGCAACTGGCACATCCCCCCCAACTCATGACGCTCGGCTGGGCCCTCCGGCGCGCCGCCCTCGGCCTCGCGATTCTGCTCATCGTGGCCGTTTTGAGCGCGTGGCTCCTCTACGCCAGCATCGAGCCGGACGGCACCACCAGCGGGCCTGGGGCGCGGAGCGACTACGCCCTTCCTTCGGGCTGACTGCCGATTCTTTCGGCGACTGCAGCATATTAGCCTCGCGTGTTGATACGCGGCGTCAAGGGGTTGATCCTGACGCCGGGATGTGACGTATCAGAAGTGCGAGGCGCATCCGCCTTTAGCGCCGCCCGGTCCGCCGGCCCGCGCATTGGGCATTTCGAGGAGAGCCTAGTCGTCCCATGAACCTGGCCATGAAGCTGGTCATGATCGCCCGCAATCCGGCCCTCTATTCGCACCGGCGGATCATCGAGGCGGCGCGCGAGCGCGGGCATGAGATCGACGTGATCAATGCCCTGCAGGTGCATATGAAGATCACGTCCAGCCAACCCACCCTTGTCTACGATGGGAAAACCCTGCCCCGCTACGATGCCGTCATTCCCCGCATCGGCGCCTCCATCACCCACTACGGCTTGGCCGTGCTGCGCCAGTTCGAGATGCAGGGCGTGTTTCCCTTGAACGAGAGCGTGGCGATCGGCCGCTCGCGCGACAAGCTGCGCGCCCTCCAGCTTCTGGCTCGCGAGGGCATCGGCCTGCCGGTGACGGCGTTCGCCCACGGCCCGCGGCGGGCCGAGGACGTGATCAAGGACGTGGGCGGCACGCCGTGCGTCATCAAGCTCCTGGAAGGCACGCAGGGCCGCGGCGTGATCCTGGCCGAGACCACGGCCTCGGCCAAGTCGATCATCGAGGCGTTCAGCGCCGCCAACACCAACATACTCGTGCAGGAGTACATCAAGGAGGCGGACGGCACCGACATCCGCGCGCTGGTGGTGGACGGCGAGGTGGTGGCCAGCATGAAGCGCACCTGCTCGAGCGGCGAGTTCCGCGCCAACCTGCACCGCGGCGGCCGGGCCGAGCCCGTCGCCATCACCGAGGAGGAGCGCACGACCGCGCTGCGTTCGGCTGAGGTGCTGGGCCTCAACGTGGCTGGTGTGGACATGCTGCGCTCCGAGCGCGGAGCGGTAGTGATCGAGGTCAATTCCTCGCCCGGTATCGAGGGCATGGAGCAGGCGAGCGGCGCCGACGTAGCCGCGGCCATGATCGAGTTCCTGGAACAGCGGGCGCGGCGTGGCGAAACGCGCACGCGCGGAACGGGATAGGCCTGCCAATCCCCCCTCCCATTCTTCATGGGGAGAGGGCCAGCGTGAGGGGCAGACGCCTGCGCTGCCGTTGGAGTATGGTGCAGCCCCTCACCCCGACCCTCTCC
>DATMZP010000417.1:0-2030 GCA_035573595.1 Hyphomicrobiaceae bacterium | reverse complement strand
TGCGGCGAAGAAGATGAAGGTGCGGATCTGATCGTAGGCCGGCACCTTGGGCACCGCCACCTGGTCGCGCGGCAGCAGGCGCACGCAGATGAGGTAGATGGCGAAGGCGATGGAGGCGTAATAGACGGCGGCAAGGGCGAAGCCGCGCTTTACCACCTCCCAGTAGGATACGCCCAGGAAGTCCGACATCAGGAAAGCGCCCACGCCCATCATCGGCGGCATGATCAAGCCGCCCATGGAACCGGCGGTCTCAGCGGCCGCGGCGAATGCGCCGGGCACGCCGTAGCGCTTCATCAGCGGGATGGTGACGGTGCCCACCACGGCGGCGTTGGCCGAGCCCGAGCCGCTGATCATGCCGATGGAGAGCGAGCCCAGCACGGCCGTCTGCGGCACCAGCTGGCGCGTGTGGCCGGCGAGGCGTCGCATCACGTTGATCATGGCGCCCTGCGCGCCGAATCCGGCGGCGGCCGCCGCCAGCAGCAGGAAGGCGGCAACCAGCGTCAGCGCCAGCTGGCCGTAGATGCCGTAGATGCCGGTGGAAAGCTCGATCGTGCTCGACGTGACAACGCGATAGAAGGTGGTGCCGGGGTGCCAGAAGAAGTCGAGCGGGCTCAGATAGCCGTAAAGGGTGTAGACCACCAGGATCGCATTGATCCAGAACAGCGACGGATGTGCCAGCCGCGACAGCTCCATCACAAGCAGGAACATCAGCAGACCGACGATGAAGTCCTGACGCGTGTAGGTGCCCTGGCGCCAGATCGCGATCTCTTCGAACTCCAAGTAGAAATGGATGAAGGCGTACGCGCAGATCCCGATGTAGATTGCCACGATGAGGTGGTTGGCGGCCGGCGGCAGGAACCGGTAGAGGTAATCCTGCTGATACATGAACAGAATTTGCAGGATGATGGCGATCGACAGCACATGCGCCACCAGCTCCTGCGGCCCGCCGCGGCCGGTGTAGTAATACCAGAGCAGCCAGCCAAGCTGGATCACTCCGAAGGCAAGAATGAGATTGCCGAGGCTGAGCTGAGCCCTGAGCCGGTCGATCATGGGTGTGATTCCTGCCGGCCGCGTGCGGGGCGCCGGTACGAAGTGATGCACGGAGGCGGGGAGCAGCGCTTTCGATCTTGCGCTTCCCCGCCTCCCAGCGTCTCAAGTCTTCAGACGAGGGCAATCAACCGCTCTTGCCGACCGTCCACTTCTCGTTCCACGCCTTGTGCTCCTTGAGGAACTTGGCGAGGCCCGCGTGCACGGGAATCTGAGGGTTGGCATTGATGCCGCTCACCTGCAGGCCCACGAAATCCTTGGCGAGGGCGGCGAAGCCCGGGTCGAGCGAGGCCAGCTTGTCGCGGTTGCTGTAGAACGCCGTCAGCATCTTATAGACCACGTGCTCGGGCAGGTCGGCGCGCACGTTGTAGGCGAACAGGATGGGCACGCCCAAGATCTTCGACACGCCCACGTCCTTGCTGAAGGCGCTCTTGGGATCGACCTCCACGACCGCGAGGCCCGCGGCCTTGAGCTTGGCCACCTCGTCGGCGCACGGGTTGATGACGCCCACATCCATGCGCACCTCGGTCTCCTTCCAGTAGGGCGCGAGCGACTTGCCCGAGACCGTGTAGGCCACCGAGCCGACGACGGTGCCCGCCTGCATGGCGTCGGAGTTGGTCTTGGCGTCGATCTGGACGTGCTTGAACTCGTAGCCGAGCGCTTTGTATATGCGCTGGAAGTTCAACCAGTTCATGAACCCGGCGGTGGTGTAGAACACCGGCTTGCCGCTGAAGTCCTTGAGGCACTTGTACTTGGAAACCTCCTTGGCCGGCGCGGCCATGAAGGATTCCATCGGGTACGCGTACCAGGTGTGGACCAGCTTGCCCTTGGGCGGATCGTAGTTCTTGAAGCTGCCATCGCCGCTGTAGAGTTGGGTCATGCCGATGTCGGCGGTGTAGCCGATCTCGGCGTTGTCCTCCATGGCGGCCTTGGTGGCGCTGGTGGTCTGCGGATAGGGGTTGACGGTGACGGTGTACTCGCCG
>DATMZP010000416.1:0-5143 GCA_035573595.1 Hyphomicrobiaceae bacterium | reverse complement strand
CTAAGTCCGCGCCACGGCTAAGGTCAAGCGACGCCGGCCACCACCTGCCTGCCGGCCTGTTGCGGCGCTGCGCCTGCGACGGGGGCTTGCGCAGCCAAGTCGTCAACCGAGCTCATGAGGCGCTGTACGCGGCGGCGCTTGGAGTATCGGTTCACCCAGCGGCTCAGGCGATTGAACGGGATCAGGTTCTTGCAGCCGATCCCGTCGACCAGGACGAAATGGTCGCCGTGCTCCTCGCTCCAGCCGTAGACGAAGTTGGCAATGTGCATGTCCGCCAGCACGATGGGCAACTCCATCAGCTCGGCAATGCATGCCTCAAGATCGGCGCGCGCGGTGGCGTCGAAGCGGCCCTCGGCGAGGAGCTGCTCCAGGGTCGGCGCCAGCCTGCCCTGGCGGTCCCTGACAGCTTTCACCACGAGGCCGAAGCCGAGATCGGTATCGGCGAAGCCGACGATCTTCTGCAGGCTGGGCGGATGGGTCTCGCTCAGCGCCCGCAAGGCAATCTGCTCGCGGACCTCGCGCAGGTAGGTCATGAAGTGGCGGTAGCGGCGCGGTGTCTTGTACCAGGCGCGCCCGCGCACGTAGCGCCTCTCGATCACGCCGGCCGGCACGACCTTGATCAGCAGGCTGTCGTCGTTAGGGTGCAGGTAGACATCGCGCGTCGAGCCCGATGCGATCGGCACCCTGTTGCCCAGTTCGATGACGTGCATCCCCCTGCCGCTCGTTCAGAATCCTCCAAGACAATATAATCCTTCATGACAATATCAAGAATCTTTTATGACTGTATTGTGACAGCGTACCGCTGGTGCGCGCGGCAGCAAGCCGGCGCGATTCGTCCCGCTCGGACGCAGAACGTTGGGTTCAGGCTCGCAGGACCACAATCCGACCCGGCGCAAGGCCGAAACCGGCTCCCGCCCCGCCTCACGCCGCCGCGCGGCCCTCCGCCAGCTTGCGGAAGCGCATCATCGTGAACAGGCCCAGCGGGCGCAGGCCGCGGCGCTCGATCAGCTCCAGGTCGCCGCACACCATCACGCGCCCCACGTCGAACACCGGGCGCCAGCCGAGCTTGTCGGCGAACGGGGCCATGCGCCGCTCCACCCAGCCGCGCATGCCTTCCTCGGTGGAGAAGTGGTTGACGATCAGCACCTCGCCGCCGGCACGGCAGACGCGGGCCAGCTCCCGCATCACCTTCTCCGGCTCCGGCACCACCGTCATCACGTACATGGCGACGACGGTGTCGAAGGCGGCGTCGGGGAACTTGAGGTCGCCGGCGTCCATCTCGTGCAGCCCGGTGACGTTGGTGAGGCCCTCGGTCGCGACCCGCTCGCGCGCCTTGCGCAGCATCTCGGGCGACAGGTCGATGCCGACGATCTCCAGCGACCGGTTGTAGGCGGGTAGCGACAGGCCGGTGCCGACGCCGACCTCCAGGACGCGACCGGAGCGGGTATTGATGATCTCGACGGCGTGCTTGCGCCCCTCCGCGGCCACCACGCCGAACGTCGTATCGTAGACCGGGGCCCAGCGCCGGTAGGCGCTGCGGACCGCGGCTTCATCCATGGACGGCGAAACCGCGCGACCCTCCCTCCGGCGCTCGTTCCTCATCGGCGGACCCGACCCCATGGCCACTCTCCTTCCCATGCTTCCCAACCTGCAAGCCGCGGCCGGCGCCGCGGCGCTCCGCGTGAGCCCCGGCCGCGCTTTCGATCCAGCCCCCGCCCAGAACGCGGGCGCGCGGGCCGGTGTCGGCGTAGAGGACGCAGGCCTGCCCCGGGGCGACCCCGTGCTCCCCCTCGCCAAGCTCCACGCACACCCGGCCGCCGTCATGATACACAGTCGCCGGCTGCAGCGGCGACGTGGAACGGATGCGGGCCGCGACATGCTGACCCGCGTGCTGACGCGCAGCAGGCAACGGCACGTCGCCGAGCCAGTTCACGTCGCGCAGCACCAGCCGGCGCGTGTAGAGCGCTTCGCGCGTGCCGACCACGACGCGGCGCAGCGCCGCATCGATGCGCACCACGTACAGCGGCTCGGCAGCGGCAATACGCAGCCCGCGCCGCTGCCCGACGGTGAAGTGGACAATGCCCTCGTGCCTACCGAGCACGCGGCCGTCGACGTGCACGATCTCGCCGGGCGCGGCGGCGTCGGGCCGCAGCCGCGCCACCACGCCGCCATAGCCGCCCCGGGGGCCGCCCTGGGAGCCGCCCCGGGGCACGAAGCAGATGTCCTGGCTGTCGGCCTTGTCGGCCACCGGCAGGCCGAGGTCGCGCGCCAGCGCCCGCACCTCCCTCTTGGGCATCCCGCCCAGGGGGAAGATCAGCCGGGCGAGCTGGGCGCGGGTGGTGGCGAACAGGAAATAGCTCTGGTCGCGCTCGGCATCGCATGCGCGGTACAACTCGGGGCCGCCGGGGCCTTCGCGCCGCTCGATGTAGTGCCCGGTGGCGAGCGCATCCGCTCCCAGCTCCAGGGTGGTGTCGAGCAGGTCGGCGAACTTGATCTTCTGGTTGCAGGCGACGCAGGGGATGGGCGTCTCGCCCGCCGCGTAGCTGTCGGCGAAGGCCTCGATCACGCCGGCCCTGAAGCGCGCCTCGTAGTCCAGAACGTAGTGGGGAATGCCGAGCCGGTCGGCCACCCGGCGGGCGTCGTGGATGTCCTGGCCGGCGCAGCAGGCCCCGCGCCGTCCGGTCGCCGCGCCGTGGTCGTAGAGCTGCAGCGTGACGCCGACGATATTGTGGCCCTCGCGCTTGAGGAGCGCCGCCACGACCGAGGAATCGACCCCGCCGGACATGGCCACGACCACGCGCGGGCGTGCGGCTGGCGCAAGGTGGCCGGTTGGGTGCCCTGGGGGCCCGGTGGGCGGGGTGGAGGCCATCGACGCCGTTCTTCGAGGTTAGCAGCCGCGAGACATGAGCCGTTCCGTTGGCCGTGCGAATGACCGTGGGCTGGCCCTCCCATCAGCGAGGAGACCAACCTTCACGTCAGCGTGACCGCATCGAATATGGCCGTCCTGTCTGTCGCAATCAAGACGTGCGGAGCGGCCGGGATCGGCCCGGGATGTCGTGGAGAGCCGCGGCGTTGCGCAGCTTTCCCAGCTCAAGCTCGCGCCGGTGCCCGGTCATGGTGGCCGCCGTGTGCCCTGCGGTCGCGTGTCGCCGGGCGATCAAGCGAGGTACGTCTGGGCGTAGACATCCGGCAGCCGGCAGGTGAAGCCGATACTCTCCAGGCGCAGACTCCCGTCGGGTCCGACTTCCTCCGGCGCCTCGGGCCAATGACCATCGGTTCCGCGCCGCAGCATTTCGACCAGCACGCGCGTCGAATGCACCACCGCAATCTCGCGCACACTGGGTATCGTCGCGTAGGACCACACGTTGTCCCATGTCTCCCTGGTATTGCTGGGTGACAGGACCTCGATCAGCAGGATGGGGTCGGGCAGCGCCTGCTGGCCTGGTGCGTCGGCCGTGCAGCTGACCCCCAGGTCCGGGACCCGCATGTTCACATCCGAGCGGATGCGGGTGATCACGCCGGGCTCGGTAACGATGCGGCACCCCGAGTTTGATGCCGAGTTTGGCGTAACGAGCAAGTTGCCGATCAATCGGCTGAGGTTCGATTGAATTGTCCCGTGCGTCGCGCTGCCCGGAGACATGGCCCGCAGCTCCCCATCGACAAGCTGGAACTTGCGGCCGGTGCCGTCGCCCGGCCAAGCGAGAAACTCGGCGACCGTCATAGTCGGCGGCAATTCGCTGAGCGCTGCGTGCACGTGCCTGATCAACCTTCCAAGGACAATCTAACGCAATCGCGGACAGATGTGAAGGGACAGCGCATCGGCGAATGGACAGAAACGGTCCGTGCGCTTTCGCGACACGTCCCAAATTTAACCATGAAGCGGCCGTGATTAACCATTGCGGCACCTAATATGGCCCAAAGCTTCTGCAAGTATTTACCCATTCAGGTAGCTCGATTTTAATCGCATTCCTCTAGCGTCTTCACAGGTCAGACAAGTGTAGCGAGCATCATGACCGAACAACAATACAGGGCGCGGGTGCGCTATGTCATCGGGCCGGATGGAAGCCCGCTGACCATCGCCGATCTTCCGCCCAAGGATACCAAGCGCTGGGTGATCAGACGCAAGGCGGAAGTGGTGGCGGCCGTGCGCGGCGGCCTCCTGAGCCTTGAGGAGGCCTGCGAGCGCTACAAGCTCACCATCGACGAGTTCCTGTCGTGGCAGCGCTCCATCGAACGCCACGGCCTGCCGGGCCTGCGCGCCACCCGCGTCCAGGACTACCGCGACTGAGCTCCGGACGGCGTTCCGAGCGGCGCGCCGCGGCGGCTTGCGCCAAGCCCCCAAGCAGGGTCTCCAGTCGAGGCACTTTCAAGGTCAGGGCTTCTTGGCAGGGCTGCTCTGGGTAGGGCTGCTCCGGGCCGGCGCGCTCTTCGCAGCTGCGTTCTTTGCAGCGGCCCCCTTAGCCGGCTTGGTCGCTTTGGCCATCGCCGTCGGCGGAGGAGGAGGCGGGAACAGCGCGCGCAGCTGGCACGCGGCGCCCGGCTTGACGCCCTCCTTGGCCCACGTCTCCACGTCGCGCGCCATCGCCTCGGCAAGTTTCGCCTCGATCTTCAGCGGCATGATCGTCACGCGCACGCCGGAGCCCTCTCCGGCGAACATGACTTTGTAGGCCCTGGTCCCACGCTGGTCGCGCAGCGTGAGGTCGCGCTCGTGGATGACGATCTCGGCCTCCCCGCCCTTGGTGGGCGGCTCGGCCTCGGCACGGTAGACGTGGCTGGCCTTGAGCGGACCGCTGCCGAACCAGCAACCCAGCATTCCCTGAGCCACCTGGGCGAAGACGTTCGTGGGCGTGCCCGGCACCGACAGAGACGTTTCCGTGGGAGCGGATGGCGCGGCCGCCGCGGCAGCGGTGCTGTTCGTCTCGATGGGCGGCGGCAGCAGCGACTGCAGCGTCGGCATGCCGTTTGCCGAGCAGCCACCGGCGAGGGCCGCGAGAGCGAGGCCGACCGCAGCCTTGCTGGGTCCGGGTATGGAGTGGCTCATGGGCGGGTTTTGGCGCGAGTCGCGAGCGTACGCGAGACCGTCGCGCTAGCCGCCGGCGACGGCACGCGGGTCGGCCTTGTGCTGGGCGCGGCCGTGCTCCTC
>DATMZP010000415.1:0-2933 GCA_035573595.1 Hyphomicrobiaceae bacterium | reverse complement strand
CGGGAACGATGTGATGAAGTTGCGGCGGCGGAATTCGGCCGGGTCCTGGCCAAGCTGGCGCGCCGCCACCTCCATCAGCCGCTCGACCACGAAGGTCGCTTCTGGCCGGCCGGCGCCGCGATAGGCGTCGACGGGGGCAGTGTTGGTGTAGACGGCGTCGACCTCGCAGTAGATGGCCGGGATGTCGTACTGGCCCGACAGCAGCGGGGCGTAGAGGTAGGTCGGCACCGACGAGGCGAACGTCGACAGATAGCCGCCGAGGTTGGCCTTGGTGTTGGCCCGCAGCGCCAGGATCTTGCCGCCGGCATCCATGGCCAGCTCGGCGTGCGTGACGTGATCGCGGCCGTGCGCGTCGGCGAGGAAGGCTTCCGTGCGATCGGCGGTCCACTTCACGGGCCGGCCGACCTTCTTGGCGGCCCACACGCACACGGTCTCCTCCGCGTAAATGAAGATCTTGGAGCCGAAGCCGCCACCGACGTCGGGGGCGATGACGCGCAGCTTGTGCTCCGGCGCGATGCCGATGAAGGCGGAGAGCGCCAGCCGGATCACATGCGGGTTCTGGCTGGTGGTGTGGAGCGTGAAGCTGTCCGTCCCCGAGTCGTAGTCGGCGATGGCCGCGCGCGGCTCGATGGCATTGGGGATCAGCCGGTTGTTGACGAGGTCGATCTTGGTGACGTGGCGGGCGCCGGCAAAGGCGGAGTCCACGGCGGCCTTGTCGCCCAGGTGCCACTGGTAGACCGTGTTGCTGGGGGCGTCGGCCTGCACCTGCGCCTGGCCGGGATTCTGGGCGGTGGCCACATCGGCCGCGGCCGGCAGCACCTCGTAATCGACGGACACGGCCTCGGCAGCGTCCTTGGCCTGCGCCAGGGTCTCGGCCACGACCATGGCAACGTGGTCGCCCACGTAGCGCACCTTGCCGAGCGCCAGCACGGGGTGCGTGCCGGCCTTCATGGGCGAGCCGTCCTTGGAGGTGATCATCCAGCCGCAGAACAGGCCGCCCACCTTGTCCCTGGCGACGTCCTCGCCGGTGAACGCCGCAAGGCAGCCCGGCTTCTTGAGGGCGGCCGAGGTATCGATCCTCTTGATGTTGGCGTGGGCGTGCGGCGAGCGCACGAAATAGGCGTAGGTCTGGCCTGGGCGGTTGATGTCGTCGGTGTACTGGCCCTTGCCGGTGATGAACCTCTGGTCTTCCTTGCGCCGCACTGGCGCCCCGATGCCGGTCGCGCTGGCTGTTGTAGCCATGGGCGTTCCTCCCGCTGAGCTTTATCGTGCAGTATTCCGGACCTGATGACGGGTGGGCTTTCGCCCAGACTGGGCGCGGCCCTACTCGGCCGCCTGCCGCATCCCGCCCATGGCTGCGGCGCCGGCTTTCACGGCGGCGACGATGTTGTGGTAGCCGGTGCAGCGGCACAGGTTGCCTTCCAGCTCGTGGCGAATGGTAGCCTCGTCGAGCTGCGTGCCCTTGCGGTTGGCGATGTCCACCGCGGCCATGATCATGCCGGGGGTGCAGAAGCCGCACTGGAGGCCGTGGTGCTCGCGGAAGGCTTCCTGCATGGGGTGCAGCTTGCCGCCCTGGGCCAGGCCCTCGATGGTGGTGACGCTGGCGCCCTCGCAGGAGACCGCGAGCGTTGTGCAGGACTTCACGGCCTTGCCGTTGAGGTGGATCACGCAGGCGCCGCACTGGCTGGTGTCGCAGCCCACGTGCGTGCCGGTGAGGCGCAGGTGCTCGCGCAGGTAGTGGACGAGGAGGGTGCGCGGCTCCACATCGGCGCTCACCGCCTTGCCGTTGACCGTCATCGCTACTCTGACGAGGCCGCCCGCGAGCCCCTGCGCCGACGCTGAAGCCTCAGGTTGGCTCTTGCTGCGAAAGAACATGCTTCGCCTCCTCCTCTAGGTCCCGCCGGCTTGGCTGCGCTGCGTTGGATTATTCTGGTTCCAGGATTACGCCACGCCCGTGCTTCGCGCAATCGGGCTGGCAAATTTTGGGATAGTTTCCCGGCGCGCGCGAGCTATGGATGCCAGGAGTCCCACGCCACAGCGACAGCACCCACCCCCCGATACGGCCGTGCTGCTCTCGCCAACCTACGCGGCCAAGCGCTCCAATATCTTGTCCGGTGCATCCCGCGTGATGACGCTCGCCGCCTGCGCGAGAACACCCAGGTAGGTGCCAAGGGCCTCCTTGCTCTCAACGACGGCGACACGGTTTGGCGGGTCATCGAGGCGAGCGAAATCGTGGAATTTGGTCGTTGCGGTGGTAATCGAATTCGGGTGTCTGCTCACCGGTTCGAAGACGGTGGCCTTGTTCCCCAGCTTCACGACATTGGCCACACGCCATGAGGTATTGGAGGCGCCTACTATTGCGACGTGCCTGTTGACATGCGACCGCGTGAAGACTCTCACCAAGCGCTCGTACAAACGCTCCTCGTCCTCGGCGATCTTCCTTTCCGATTGTTTGTAGGCAGCAAGGGCGACTGCCTGCTGCGACGCATTCGCAACGACGACGACTGCGCCCGCCAATTGGTCACGAGAGACATCAACGAGGGAGAAAGCGTGGTGGTCGAAGCGAATGCCAGCCTGCTCGGCGATAGGTGCCGCGTTCCGTGCGTATACTAGGGATGTGCCCATCATCTCCGCTTCCAGGTAGCCCATCCCCATGTCGGTGACGAAGTGCCGATCAGATGCGGAGATATCCACGCGCACGACCGTCATCGAGCCGCTCGGGTACATGAGCGGCATCGTGATAAGGGCGCCGTCCCGCCTGTCCTCAATGCGGATCAGCTGCCCCTTGATGCTTTCGATGAGCCGCCGATTTGGCGCCGCGCTCAATCCCTGAGCTGCCATTGCTCCTACACCATACGTGCCTGCCACGGAGGCGTCGTGACCCGACCAAGGTCCGAAATCTTAAGCTCTTTTGAGGCGACTTCAAGAAGGTC
>DATMZP010000414.1:0-3561 GCA_035573595.1 Hyphomicrobiaceae bacterium | reverse complement strand
ACCCGAGTCTGAGCCGCAGGTGGTTAGCGGGTCACGCCGCAAGGGCCACGGCCGCGCCATGCCGAGATAGAGGCCCATAGCCTCTGGCAATGAGTGAATTCTGTCACATCACCATAGCCGCCCACTATTGACGGCCGCGCTCACGCCGGCTTACCGTGTCGAATGCTTCTAAACTTCGCTGGGCAAGAAACAGGCAGAATGCGAGACCACGGGCTCGATGAGGCGATACGTGCGGCCGGTGGCATCTCCGAGCTGGCCCGCCGCATTGGCATCTCACAGCCCTCCGTCTCCAACTGGGAGCGTATTCCCGCCGAGCGCGTGCTGTCGATCGAGGCCGCCACCGGGATAGCCCGCAGCGTCCTCCGTCCCGACCTGTACGCCGTGCAGGCCTCCCCCCGCGACGAGGAGGATGCCGCGCGCGCCCAGGAATACGCGCTCCTGGCCACGCTGCTGGCGCGCGCGCCCGAGGCGCAACTCTTGGCCCGCCTGGCCCGCCTGAAGGGCGATCCGAGCCCCCTGGGGATGGCGCACGCCGCGCTCGGAGAGGCGGCGGCCCGCCTCGATGTGGAGACCGTGGGCCGGGAGTTCTTCGACCTGTTCGTGGGGCTCGGGCGCGGCGAGCTGCTGCCCTATGGCTCGTATTACCTCAGCGGCTTCCTCTACGAGCGCCCGCTGGCGCGCCTGCGCGGCGATCTCAAGCGCTTCGGCATCGAGCGGGCCGACGGTCAAGCGGAACCCGAGGACAGCGCGGCGACGCTGTGCGAGATCATGGCCGCGCTGGCCGGCGGCAGCGTCGAGGCGCCGCCCGAGGCCGAGCGGGAGATGTTCGAGAAGCACGTCGCGCCCTGGATGGGGCGCTTCTTCGCCGACCTGGCGATCAGCGAGAAGGCGCAGTTCTACGCCCGGGTGGGTGCGCTCGGGCGGACGTTCCTGGAGATAGAGGCACAAGCGTTCAAGCTGCCACGGTAGCGGGACGACAATCCGCCGGCAGCGCGGAGAACAAGAGGAGGAGGCGACCATGAAGGATGCAGGCAAAGCCCCTGGGAAAGCCAACGTCGGGCGCCGCGATTTCCTTCGCATTCTGGGCGGTACCGGCGTCGGGGTGGCGGCCGGGGCCGGCGCGCTGGCGACGCCCGCCCAGGCGGACAGCGAGACCAACGACGAGAAGCGCAAGGCGCGCTACCGCGAGACGGAGCACGTCAAGACCTTTTACCGGGTCAACCGGTATCCGCAGAAGGGCTAAGGGAGGCGAGCCGTGCTGACCAAGAAAAGCGATCGACAGGCGCGCCGCGGCGGCTTGGCCGCTGCGTTCTCCGCCCAGTCCGGTGGCGCCGTCGACCGGCGCACCTTCCTCAGGCGCTCGGGCCTGGCCGCAGGCGGCCTCGCCGCGATCGGGATCTTGCCGCTTGGCGGCATCCGCAAGGCCGAGGCCGCGACCTACAGCCCGGCACCCAAGAACGGTGTCATCCGCAAGAACATGTGCACCCACTGCTCGGTGGGCTGCACGGTGATCGCCGAGGTCGAGAACGGCGTGTGGGTGGGCCAGGAGCCCGGCTGGGACAGCCCGCTCAACCGCGGGTCGCATTGCGCCAAGGGCGCTGCCACGCGCGAGATCGTGCACGGCGACCGCCGCCTGCGCTACCCGCTCAAGATGGTGAACGGGCAGTGGCAGCGCATCAGCTGGGACACCGCCATCAACGAGATCGGCGACAAGCTGCTGCAGATCCGCGAGAAGTCCGGCCCTGATTCGGTCTACTGGCTGGGCTCCGCCAAGTTCACCAACGAGGCGTCCTACCTCAACCGCAAGTTCGCGGCGTTCTGGGGCACCAACAACTCGGACCACCAGGCCCGCATCTGCCACTCCACCACCGTCGCCGGCGTCGCCAACACCTGGGGCTACGGCGCGATGACCAACAGCTACAATGACATCCGCAACGCCAAGACCATGATCATCATGGGCGGCAACCCCGCGGAGGCGCACCCGGTCTCGCTCCAGCACGTGCTGGAGGGCAAGGAGCTGAACCGCGCCAACATGATCGTCATCGATCCGCGGCTGACGCGCACCGCTGCGCATGCCACGGAGTACGTGCGCATCCGCTCCGGCACCGACATACCCGTGATCTGGGGCATGCTCTGGCACGTCTTCAAGAACGGCTGGGAGGACAAGCAGTTCATCGAGCAGCGCGTCTACGGCATGGACGACATCCGCAAGGAGGTCGAGAAGTGGACGCCGGACGAGGTGGAGCGTGTCACCGGCGTGCCCGGCGCGCAGCTCGAGCGCGTGGCCAAGATGTTCGCCACCGAGAAGCCTGCCACGCTGATCTGGTGCATGGGCGCCACCCAGCACACGGTCGGCACCGCCAACGTGCGCGCGTTCTGCATCGCGCTGCTCGCCACCGGCAACGTCGGCAAGTTCGGCACGGGCGCCAACATCTTCCGCGGCCACACCAACGTGCAGGGCGCCACCGACCTGGGCCTGGATATCGTGACGCTGCCGCTCTACTACGGCCTCGCCGAGGGCGCGTGGCGGCACTGGTGTCGCGTGTGGGAGGTCGACTACGCGTGGATGGACTCGCGCTTCGACACTGTCACCGGCGCAGACGGCAAGCCCGTCAGGATGATGAACGCGCCGGGCATTCCCTCCACGCGCTGGTTCGACGCCACCCTGCTGCCCAAGGAGCAGGTGTCCCAGAAGGACAACCTCAAGGCCATGATCATCATGGGCCACGGCGGCAACACCGTGACCCGCATCCCCGAGGCCTCGGCCGGCGTCGAGAAGCTGGACCTGCTCGTGGTCGCGGACCCGGTGCCCACCACCTGGGCCATCATGGGCAACAGGAAGGACAACACCTACCTGCTGCCGGTCGCCACCAGCTACGAGGTGGCCGGTTCGCGCACGGCCTCCAACCGGTCGCTGCAGTGGGGCGAGAAGATCGTGGAGCCGATCTTCGAGGCCAAGGATGACAACGAGATCATGTACCGCCTGGCGGCCAAGCTCGGGTTCGCCGACAAGATGTTCAAGAACATCAAGGTCGAGAACAACGTGCCGTCGGCCGAGGATCTCCTGCGCGAGATCAATCGCGGAGGCTGGTCGACCGGCTACTGCGGCCAGTCGCCCGAGCGCCTCAAGAAGCACATGGCGAACCAGAAGGACTTCGATCTGGTCACGCTCAGGGCCTCGGACGGGCCGTGCAAGGGCGACTACTACGGTCTGCCTTGGCCGTGCTGGGGCACCCCCGAGCTCAACCATCCGGGCACGCACACGCTCTACAACACCAACCTGCACGTCATGGACGGAGGCAGCCCGTTCCGCGCCCGCTTCGGGGTGGAGCGCGTGGTCAAGACTAGCGATGGCCAGGAGGTCCGGTACAACATGCTGGCCGAGGGTTCCTACACGGTCGGCTCCGAGATCAAGGACGGATACCCGGAGTTCACCTACGGCGTGCTGAAGAAGCTGGGCTGGGACGGCGATCTGAGCGAGGCCGAGAAGGCCACCATCGAGCGCGTCGGCGGGGCGAACCCGGACGGCGTCTCGTGGGCCACCGACCTGTCGGGCGGCAT
>DATMZP010000413.1:0-3642 GCA_035573595.1 Hyphomicrobiaceae bacterium | reverse complement strand
CACCACGGGCGGCCCCCGCATCGGCCGCAGGGGGATGCTGCTCGTGCTGTCGTCGCCCTCGGGCGCCGGCAAGACCACGCTGGCGCGTCGCCTGCTGGCCGCAGATCAGGGCTTGCGCATGTCGATCTCTGTCACGACGCGCGGCCCCCGGCCCGGCGAGGTGCAGGGCCGCGACTACTTCTTTGTCGACAAGGCCGAGTTCGAGCGCCGGAAGACCGCCGGCGAACTGCTCGAATGGGCGGAGGTTTTCGGCGAGAGCTACGCCACGCCCAAGGCGCAGGTGCTGGAGCTGGTCGAGACCGGCACCGATGTCGTGTTCGACATCGACTGGCAGGGCGCGCGCCAGCTCAAGCGGCAGATGCCCAAGGATGTGGTTCGTGTGTTCATCCTGCCGCCCGACGGCAAGTCGCTGGAGCGGCGGCTCAGGACCCGCAACCAGGATTCCGAGGCGGCGGTGCAGCGCCGTCTGGCCGCGGCAGCGGCCGAGATCGGCCATTGGAACGAGTACGACTACGCTCTCGTCAACACCGACCTGGAGGCGACCCTCACCAACCTTGTCGGCATCGTCGCCGCCGAGCGCCTCAGGCGCGAGCGCCAGACCGGCCTGACAGAGTTCGTGGCCGGCCTTCTGGCCGACCTCTGACAGCTCCGGCCGCGACGTCGCTTGCCGTCCTTGCGGCGCCGCCCCGGCTTCACTCTCGCTCCCGGGCGGCTCATACACCGGGTAGTCTTCGGCGGGTGATGGGCGTTCTCGGACGGGCGCGGCGAGAGGCTGACATGCGAAAGCCCCGCTGCGTGGCGTGCGCAAGCGGGGCCATTTCGTCTCTCAGATTCGCGCCCCGCCCGAGAGGGCCGGGCTCATTTGCGAGGGATTACCTCGTTCAAGCTTTACCGATGTGATGTAGCGGCTCGGTCAACCCGGGTGATCACTGCGCTCGAGCTGGGGCGCCGGGCCGTGCCCTCGCCGAGGCGAGGGCAGCGTAATTGTCAGGTGGCGTCATCCTCCCTCCTCTCGCTGTTGACCCTGCGACTCCCGTCCTCACAACCTCGCGGTGCTGCCGTATGGCCAGCCACGTCCATGGCCGCGCGCCTGAGAACCGGCAGCGACAGGCGTCAATATGACATTTTGGTGGCATCCACAGTCTTGTCAAGGGGTCGTTACACGGTGAGGTTGCGGCGCGCTCTGTCCCACACGAGCCGTGCGTGGCACGGCGACGGCACGCGCCCTTAAGCCTTGCGGGCTCGGCGCGGCCTGGCGGGCTGCGGAGCGGATTTGGGAGCAGCGTCGGACTTGAGCTTGTCCCCCGTATCGACGCGTATGGCGGCCTGCACATACTCGGGGAGCGCGAAGGCGGCGCGGTGGACGGCGGGAGTGTAGTAGCGGGTGGCGATGGCGCGCCTTCCCATGCGGCGCGCCAGGGTGGGTTCGGGAACCTCCAGCAGATCGGCGTCATCGCTCGCCCAGTTGAGGGCGAAGGGGCCGCCGAAGTAGCAGGGCTGGGTACAGAGGAACGGTGAGGTGGCCTTGAACAGGGAGGCGAAAATCCCGCTCGTCTGAGCGAGATGCTCCGGGAACAGGAACGGCAGGCCGTTCTGGGTGACGAGCACGCCGCCCGCTTTGAGAGCACGCCTGCAGTCGGTGAAGAACTCGCGCGTGTGCAGCACGGCGCTGGGACCGATCGGCTCGGAGCTGTCGACGATGATGACGTCGAACCGCGCCTCGGTCTCCGCCACATACTTGAGACCGTCGGCGATGACGACCTCCGCACGCCTGTCGTCGAAGGCGCCGCCGACGATCTCGGGGTAGTGCTTCAACGAGAGATCGATCACCGCGCGGTCGATCTCGCACAGCGTCGCCTTCTCCACCGACGGGTGCTTCAAGACCTCGCGCAGCACCCCGCCGTCGCCGCCGCCGACCACCAGCACGCGCCGTGGCCGCTCCAGCGCCATCAGCGGCACGTGTGCCATCATCTCGTGATAGATGAACTCGTCACGGGTGCTGAGTTGACACACGCCGTCGAGCATCAGGACCGTGCCCCAGGTGGCATTGGTGAAGATCACCAGATGCTGGTGCCCGGTCTTGACCTCGTGCAGCACCTCGTCGGCGGCCAGCCGCACGCGCCAGTGGGGATGGAACGTCTCCTCGATCCAGCGCGCCATCAGCCGGCCTCCCAAGTGACGGTTGCCCGAAAGACCACAGGCGCCACGCCCGCGGAAGAGGCTATGCGCGCGGAATTGTGTGCAGGTGCGCCCCACGCATTGCGGGCGCACCTGTCACTGCCGCAGCGGCTCAGGCCGCCTTCTTCGTCCGGCCTGCCCGCTCGGGCGCCCGCTTGGGTGCCTCGGGAGCGGCGACGATCTCCCACGTGCGCTCGGGTATCGAGTTGGCACGCAGGTGCTCCTTGACGACTGTGCGCTCGGGCTTGAAGGCCGCCTTGAGCACATCGATCGTCAGGTGCGGCTTGGCGTCGCCGCACATGAAGACATCGAGCGCGGCGTAATCCGCCTCCGGCCAGCTGTGGATGGAGATGTGGCTCTCGGCCAGCACCGCCACTCCCGACACGCCGCCGTTGGGCGTGAAGTGGTGCAGATGAATGTGCAGGAGGGTCGCTCCCGCCACCTCAACGCACTTCTTCAGCGTGTCGCTGATGTGCCGAAGATCGTCCAGGCGCCTGGCGCCGAACAGGTCGATGATGAGGTGTGTGCCTGCGCACCTGACCCCATCTCGCTCGATAAAGTGGTCTTTCCTGTCCTCAGTTTGCGCTAGCGCGCTGTGACCATGATCTTCCTTTTGGGCGGTGCTTGAACGGGTCAAGTCCATCCCCAATTGGAAGAGGGCGTCGGTGTAAGCCATGGGACCCCTCCCCAACCAGTAGATAGCCAACCCGCTGCCCCACGCACCGAACCGGATGCGCGGGACAAACGGAGTGGCGTCATATGAGGCCAATGGCCCTGGGGTGCAAGGGCCTTTGCGGGCGTGCGACGAATTTTTTGCGGAGGCTGCTGCACCGTCGCTGCGGAGCCGCACGGCCGAGCGCCGCGGCTCATACTTAAGCAGCATCCGCTACTCTTTCTTGAGCAGCCTCTCGATCAGCTCCGACGGCTTCGTGCGCTTGTCGCCGTCGCCACCAATGAGCCCCTTGACGGCGTCCTGGACCTCACGCGAGCGCAGGTTGCGTCCGATCTGCCGGATCGCATCGGTGAGCCCCTCCTGCCCTTTGATCGCAAACTCGGGCCGGTCGAGCGGCCCCTTAACGCTGATGGGCAGCTCGATGGTGCCGACCCTGAGAGCCGCACCATCGTCGGGCGGGCCGCCGGCAATCTTGGTCTGCAGCGTGTAGTCGATCCGGCGCCGCGCCAGCTCGACCGTGCCCTCGCCGCTCAGCTGCAGATGCGCGCTGACGAGCTTGAGGTCCTGGTTCTTCGCAACTCCGTCGACGATGTCGAAGCTGCCGGAGAGCTCGCTGAAGGGCGTGCGGTCCTCGTGCCGCGGGGCGAGGCGATCGAGCCGGCCGCGCTGCAGTGCGCGCAGACCTCTGTCGATGTCGATGCCGGTGAGGGCGCCGTCAGCCACAGCCAGCTGCGCCTTGCCCCGCATGGTTTCCACAATCTGCTCCGCCGAGCGCCCTTGCGCGGCGAGAT
>DATMZP010000412.1:0-3016 GCA_035573595.1 Hyphomicrobiaceae bacterium | reverse complement strand
GAGCCGGGCATCGAGCTGTTGGCGCGCGTGCGGTCGCGGTCGGCGGGAGCGGGGAGGGCGGTCCGGGGCCTCCGGCGCGCCCGATCAGCCAGCTTGGGCAGCCCCAAACCCCGGGTTCGGCCGGCGTATCCCACCCTGTTTCGTCGCCATCGATAAGCGGGATTATTATGAGTCACTATTGGGCGTGGCGGGTGACCAGATCCTAAGCAGCGGAGCACGCGCGGCGTGCACCACCATGGGTGAAAATGTGAGCTGCGGGGCGGGCTGGGTGTGGCATTCTTGGGGCGGGCGAACGCGTCAAGGCTGACCAAACCTGCGGTGGTTTTCGACCCCGATAAGCAGTCCAGCCCGCGCTGCATCAAGGTACTACCCTTTGTCGCGCCCGGACACGGGCAGCACGCATGGCAGTGTCTTCACCATACCTGCAGCGCCGCGCTCGCCTCCTGATGGCGTGGAGGTGATCATGCGAGCTCTCGTCGAGCGTTGCTGTGGGTTGGATGTTCACCAGGACACAGTCGTGGCTTGCCTGCTCATAGGCGAGCCGGGCAAGCCGCTGCGCCAGGAGGTGCGCACGTGGGCCACCACCACCCGCGCCCTTGAGGCTTTGCGGGACTGGCTCCAGGCCGAGAAGGTCACCCATGTCGGTATGGAGAGCACAGGCGTCTACTGGCGCCCCATCTACGCCGTGCTGGAAGGGCCCTTCGTCCTGATCGTCGGCAATGCCCGGCACATCAAGACCGTGCCAGGGCGCAAGACAGACGTGAAGGACGCCGCCTGGATCGCCGATTTGGTGCGCCATGGTCTGATCGCCCCAAGCTATGTGCCGCCTCAGCCCCTGCGCGAGTTGCGCGACCTCCTGCGCTACCGCCGCAAGCTAGTCGAGGGCCGGGCAAGCGAGCGCAACCGGCTGCTGAAGCTGCTTGAGACCGCCAACATCAAGCTTGCCAGCGTGATGAGCGATGTCTTTGGCGTGTCCGGCCTCGCTATCCTCAAGCCGCTTGTGGCCGGCGAGACCTCGCCCGAGCGGCTGGCGGACTTGGGCAAGGGGCCGCTGCGCAAGAAGCGCGCTGATCTCGTCCGAGCCCTGGAGGGAAAGGTCGAGGAGCACCACCGCTTCCTGATGGGCGTGCAATTGCGCCGGCTTGACGCGGCCGACCACGACATTGCGGCGCTTAATGAGCGCATCAGCGAGCGGCTGAAGCCCTACACGGCTGAGCATGCGCTGTTGATGCAGATCCCCGGCGTCGACGGGCTGGCAGCGGCGGCCATCATCGCCGAGATTGGGGTCGACATGGCTGTGTTTCTCAGCGCCCATCACTTGGCCGCCTGGGCTGGGGTGTGCCCGGGCAACCACGAGAGCGCGGGCCGCAGCAAGAGCGGGCGAACCCGGAAGGGCAACGTCCACCTGCGGACGATCCTGGTGGGGGCAGCGATCTCGGCCGGGCGCTGCAAAGGCACTTACTTGCGGGACAAATACCACCGCCTGAAGGCGCGCCGCGGCGCCTTGCGCGCGGCCCTGGCGATTGCCCACAAGATCCTGATTGCCGCCTACCACATGCTGGCTCGGGGTGTGTCCTATCGCGAGCTGGGCGAGGCCTACTTGGACCAACTCTCGCAGACCCGCACGGCGGCTCACCTCAAGCGGCGTCTGGAGCGCCTCGGTTATCACGTCACCTTGGAACCTAAGACCGTCGCCATGGTGACCTGATCAAAGCCAGCCCAATCGGAATTTTCATGGCAGGTTTGCAGAGGCTGGCCCACGGATGTAGGGCGTGATCCTGTCTTCAGATCTGAGTTGAGATTGGGATCATGGCGGGCAAGTCACCTATTACGGTGGACGAAGGGCAAAGGCAGGGGCTGCTGGCTCTGAGCCACTCGCGGGATCGGGGCGAGGCGGACCGGGCGCGGGCGATCTTGCTCACCCTGTCGGGCTGGACCCGCGGGCAGATCGCCGAGGCCTTCGGGGTGCGCGAGGATACGGTTCGGGTCTGGCGCAGCGCCTTCATGACGGGCGGAATCGAAGCCCTGAAGAAATCGGTCGCGCCAGGGCGGTCGCGCCAGGGCCAGCCCCCGTCAAAGCCGAGCGCGCGCTGGCCGGTGCCGAGGAGGTTCTGTCGGGGCCCGTGGCCGATCGCCCGAACTGGACGCTGCCGCGTCTGGCCGATGAGATCGACAGACGCGCGGGCCTACGCATCTCCCCCTCGCGGCTGTCCGTGGTGCTGCGCCAAAGGGGGATTTCCGCTGGCGGCGTCCGCGCCACACGCTGAAGGGGCGGCAGGATCCTGACGCTGTGGACCGGGCGGGCCTGCGCCGGAAGCTGCTCAAAGCTCAGGCCGAGGCGGGCGACATCGTGCTTCTGTTCGCGGATGAGTCTGAAGCCCTCACCCATCCGTACCTGGCGCACGTCTGGGCCAAGAAAGGGACCGACCTGCGCATTCCAGCGCCGGGCCAGGCGGCGAAAGTAGCGATGCTCGGAGTGCTCGACTGGGCGGGTCGCGAGCTCATTGCTCACACCAGCCGGACCAAACGAAGCGCAGACTTCCTTGCTCTGCTGGAGGAGGTCGATCGGCGCTATGGTCCCAAGCTCGGAGTTGCGATCCAGCCCCTCGTTCTGGTCCTCGACAACGGCCCGATCCACACCAGCAAGGCGACCCGCGCCGCCCTCGCCGCGCGTGCCCACTGGCTCACGGTCGAATGGCTGCCGAAATACGCTCCGGAGCTGAACGACATCGAGGTGCTCTGGCGCGACTTGAAGCGGCATCACCTCGCTCACCAGACCTTCGCCGGACCGGAAGACCTCGATCAGGCCATCCACGATGCTGTCAGGAAACTCAACACCGAACGAAGCCGCCATTCGTTGGCCAATCGGCGAATTGCTGCTTAGGTTTCCATTTGGGCGAGTTCGGCGGCCGAGCCGCCGGGAGGCGCACAGGCAGGCGCTGTGCTACGGCCAAGGTCGAGCCCCGCCGCTCCTGCGAACGCCTGCCACGGGCCGCCGCAGCCCGTTTATTGGCCA
>DATMZP010000411.1:0-4057 GCA_035573595.1 Hyphomicrobiaceae bacterium | reverse complement strand
GCTCGACGAGTTGGCGCCCAGGTGGATCATCTTGGTACCGCTGTCGACCTGCTGGTGCCCGTTGGACACCGCAATCGAATAGAACTCCCCGCGCGAGCCGTCACCACGCAGGATGCAGCTTGGATACTTCCAGGTAATCGCCGAGCCGGTCTCGACCTGCGTCCAGCTGATCTTGGCGTTCCGGCCGCGGCAATCGCCGCGCTTGGTTACGAAGTTATAAACTCCGCCCTTGCCGTTCTTATCGCCCGGATACCAGTTTTGCACTGTTGAATATTTGATCTCGGCGTCGTCGAGGGCGATCAGCTCCACCACCGCGGCGTGCAGCTGGTTCTCGTCGCGGGTGGGCGCGGTGCAGCCTTCCAGGTAGCTCACATAGGCGCCCTTGTCGGCGATGATGAGGGTGCGCTCGAACTGGCCGGTCTGCTTCTCGTTGATGCGAAAGTAGGTGGAAAGCTCCATCGGACAGCGGACCCCCGGCGGAACGTAGACGAACGAGCCGTCGGAGAACACCGCCGAGTTGAGGGCCGCGTAAAAGTTGTCGCCCTGGGGGACGACCGAGCCCAGATACTTGCGCACCAGCTCGGGGTGCTCGCGCAGCGCCTCGGAGATGGAGCAGAAGATCACCCCGGCCTTGGCCAGCTCGGCCTTGTAGGTGGTGACCACCGACACGCTGTCGAACACGGCGTCCACCGCCACCCGCGCGCCCTGCACGCCCGCCAGCACCTCCTGCTCCTTGAGCGGGATGCCGAGCTTCTCGTAGGTGCGCAGGAGCTCCGGGTCCACCTCGGCGAGGCTGCCCGGGCCGTCCATGGACTTCGGAGCAGCGTAGTAATAGAGGTTCTGGAAGTCGATCTTGGGGTAGTTCACGCGCGCCCAGGTGGGCTCGGTCATGGCCACCCAGCGGCGGTAGGCGCCGAGCCGCCACTCCAGCATCCACTCCGGCTCGCCCTTCTTCTGCGAGATGAAGCGGACGATATCCTCGTTCAGGCCCTTGGGGGCCTTGATGACCTCGATGGCCGTCTCGAAGCCGTACTTGTACTGGTCGACATCGATACGCCGCACCTGGTCGATGGTCTCTTGTACAGCGGCCATGAATTCCGTCTCTCTCGTTCCGAGCTCGCTTTGCTCTGTCTGTCAGGCCACCGCGCGGCGGCGCGCTGTAACATGCGCCCACGCCTCTACGAAAGCCCTCACGTCCCGCTCCGTAGAGCCCCAGCCGAGGCTCACGCGGATCGCCGCCCGCGCCAGGGCGGGCTCCAGGCCCATCGCCTCCAGCACGTGGCTCGCTCCCACCTTGCCCGAGGAGCACGCCGCTCCGGCGCTTACCGCCACGCCGGCCAGGTCGAGCGCAATGACCAGGGTCTCCGCGCTGGCACCGGGAAGTGCGATGCTGGTCGTATTGGGCAGCCGCTCGGCCTCTGCGCCAATCACCACCGCCGACGGCGTGATGGCCAGGATCTCCGCCTCCACCCGGTCGCGCAGCGCCCGTATCCGCTCCATCGCCCCCACGTCGCGGGCGGCGGCGCGCGCGGCGACGCCGAGCCCGGCGATGGCCGGCACGTTCTCGGTGCCCGCCCGCCGGCGGCGCTCCTGGCCGCCCCCGGCGATGAAAGCCGGCAGGGCGGCGCCATCCCGGATGACCAGGGCGCCGACCCCCTTCGGCCCGCCGATCTTGTGGGCCGACAGACTCAGGTAATCGACGCCCAGGGCCTTGAAATCGATAGCCATGCGGCCGGCCGCCTGCACCGCGTCGGTATGCACCGCCAGCCCCCGCGACCGGGCCGCCTCCGCGGCGATCGCGACCGGCTGCACCACGCCTGTCTCGTTGTTGGCGAGCTGCAGCGAGAGCAGGCCGGAGCCGTCGGGCACCGCGTCCCGTGCACCGTCGGCCACGTTCTCCGCATCGACACGACCACGCGCGTCAACGGCGAGGTCGACGATCCGCGCCTTCCCGCTGCGGGCCAGGCTGCGCGCAGGGGCCAGCACCGAATCGTGCTCAATGCCGGCCAGGAGGATCGTCTGCCAGCCGCCGGCCCAGCCAGCCGCCAGGACAGTGTTGTTGGCCTCCGTGGCGCCGCTGGTGAACACCACCTCGGCGGGCTTCGCGCCGACCAGCGCGGCCACCTCCTCGCGCGCGTCCTCGACGAGAGCACGCACCCGCCGGCCCTCGCTGTGCGGCGAGGACGGGTTGCCGACCGCATCGAGCGCCGCCAGCACGGCCGTGCGGGCCTCCGGCCGCAGCGGCGCGCCGGCGTTCCAGTCGAGATATGCGCGCTGGTTGCTCATTGCTCGCCAACGGGCAAGGGGTCGGATAAGGGGTCAGACCCCTCGCGCCAGGCCTCTCGATTAAAGACAGACGGCAGAGGCGAGGGGTCTGACCCCTTCCCATCTCGAGGGGTCTGACCCCTGCTCAGTCTGCGGCCGAGCTTGAACGGCGCGATGCCGCCGATCACCTCCTCGAGCGTGACGCTTTCCAGGAACCAAGTGATCTGCTCGCCCAGGGCGTCCCAGAGCCCATGCGTGAGACACCGGTTGCCGGGAATGCACGGCGACGCATCCTCGCCGGCGCAGCGCGTCATCCGCACGCCTTCGTCGACGGCGCGCATGATCTCCGCCACGCTGATCTTGTCGGCCGGCCGGTCCAGCCGGTAGCCGCCCGCTCGGCCCCGCTCGCTCTGCACGAGGCCCGCCCGGCGCAGCTTGCCGAACAGCTGCTCCAAGTAGGCCAGGGAGATGTGCTGGCGCTCGGCGATGGCCGACAGGGGCACCGCCCCGCCCGCCCCGAACCTGGCGAGGTCGGCCATGGCGGTCACGGCATAGCGACCCTTGGTGTTCAGCTCCACGACGCCGGCTCTCTCGGGTTCTCTTTCGATGAAGCTTCAGCTCGTCAGAGGCTCTTGCATCTGCCACCCCGGACCGTGCTATGAGACGGCGCGCAAGATCGGTTCAGGGGCGCAAGGCTCTTTTCGAACTGTTCTAAACCTGTATCGGATATATGGAAAATCCGAGCCAGCAAGTCAAGTATTTTGCTGCGCGTCAGCGTATCCGCGAAAACGGGGTCAGCCCCCTGGCCATAGCCGACGAGCTTCGCGGCGACCGTTTTGGCCAGGGGGCTGACCCCGCTCACCCGCCCACGGAGCCTGAAGGACCCCTATGCCAGAGCTGATCATCAACGGCCCCGCCGGCCGCCTTGAGGCCCGCTATCATCACGAATCGGCCGCGGGCAGCCCGATCGCTCTGGTCCTGCATCCGCATCCGCAGTTCGGCGGCACCATGAACAACCAAGTAGTGTACGCCCTCTATTATATGTTTGCCGAGCGCGGCTTCTCGGTGCTGCGCTTCAATTTCCGCGGTGTGGGGCGCAGCCAGGGCTACTTCGACAACGGCCCCGGCGAGCTGTCCGACGCCGCCTCGGCGCTCGACTGGCTGCAGCTGCAGAACCCCGATTCGCGCTTCTGCTGGATCGCGGGCGTCTCGTTCGGCACCTACATCGCCATGCAGCTGCTGATGCGGCGCCCGGAGATCGACGGCTTCATCTGCGTGGCCCCCCCGGCCAACCTCTACGATTTCACGTTCCTGGCCCCCTGCCCGGCCTCCGGCATCATGGTCAACGGCGACAAGGACCGGGTGGTGCCGTCGGCCTCCATCGGCGAGCTGGCGGCCAAGACCAAGGTGCAGAAGGGCGTGAAGATCGAGCACGCCGTCGTGCCCGACGCCAACCACTTCTTCCAGGACAAGATCGAGGACCTCACCAAGGTGGTGGGCGCCTATGTCGACCGCCGCATGGGGGAGCTGGAGAAGGAGCGGCGGGAGTAGGCACCGCCCCCCGGACAGCAGCCTCAGCAGCCTCGTTGCCGAACCGCCCAGAGCGCCGCCCATCGCCGACTTGTGGGAACAGCTTCGGTTGTCCAGCAGGTCGTTGAGCCAGCTCTGCAGCGCCGCCTCCGGTGCTGGCTCAACATGCCGACGCGCCGATGTTGCCTCAGGACGACGAGCTCAAGGCGCCCGGCTGGGGCAGCGCCAAGATCGACGCGCGTCACGGCGCACTCATGCGGAC
>DATMZP010000410.1:0-5672 GCA_035573595.1 Hyphomicrobiaceae bacterium | reverse complement strand
AAGCGGGCGAAGTTGAGGAGGCGGGGATAGGCCGAGCCGCCGGCCACGATGAGGCGCGGCCGGTGCCGGCGGGCCAGCGCCGTCAGCTCGTCGAAATCGATCCGCTGGTCGTCCCGGCGCACGCCGTAGGGCACAGCCTTGAACCACTTGCCGGACAGGTTGGGCGCGGCGCCGTGGGTGAGATGCCCGCCGGCGGCCAAGGACAGGCCCAGGATGGTATCGCCGGGCTTGGCCAGCGCCAGCAGCACCGCCTGGTTGGCCTGGCTGCCGGAGCTTGGCTGCACATTGGCGAACTTGCACGCGAACAGCTGCTTGGCCCGCTCGATGGCCAGCGTCTCGGCCTCGTCCACGTATTGGCAGCCGCCGTAGTAGCGCCGGCCGGGATAGCCCTCGGCGTACTTGTTGGTGAGCGGCGAGCCGGTGGCCTCCAGCACCGCCTGGCTGACGATGTTCTCCGAGGCGATCAGCTCGATCTCCGTGCGCTGCCGCCCGGTCTCGCGGGCCACCGCCGCGTAGACGGCGGGATCGGCAGCGGCGAGCCCGGATGAGAAGAACGTAACAGGTCCGCCGGGATCCCTCTGCGCCACCGCCGACATCTTGCCTCTCGTTGCCTTTGCAATTCGGTATATGGCATTATGTATACCAGACCTGCATCGCCATGCAATGGAAATCATTTCCATTTCGTGCTACCAGATGCCGCGCCGGCAAGGGGCCGGCCTCCGGCCGGTCCGGCATGGACCCTGCGAGCCTCGTGGGAGGGGGTGCAGACTGCTCTGGCGACCGGTTTTTGGGCCCGCTGTCTGCGTGGGGCTCGCGGGCAGAGCTGGAAAAGGATAGGGCGATGGCGGGGCGGCCAAGATTGACGCGAGTGCCTGCGGGCGAGGACGATTTCGTCCGCCAGCAGCCGGGCTCGGTGCAGGCGCTGGACCGCGGCCTGGCGCTGCTGGAGATCATCGCCCAGGCCGACGGGCTGTCGCTCACCAGCATCGCCCAGCGCGCCGGCATCCCGCCTTCGACCGCGCACCGCATCCTGGCAACGCTGAAGGCGGCCGGCTTCGTGCAGTGCGACGAGGCGCGCGGCGGCTATCTCATTGGAGTGAAGGCGTTCAAGATCGGCAGCGCCTTTCTGCGCAACCGCAAGCTGGTCGATGTCGGCCGCGGCGTCATGCGCGACCTGATGGCCGCCAGCGGCGAGACGACCAACCTGGGGATCGAGAACGACGGCTCGGTGGTGTTCGTCTCCCAGCTCGAGAGCCACCACCCGATCCGGGCGTTCCACCGTCCGGGGGCACGCGGCCCGCTGCACGCCTCCAGCCTCGGCAAGGCCATCCTGGCCTGGCTGCCGGAAGCGGAGGTGACAAGGCTCCTGCACCGCGTCGGCCTGCCCAAGCTCACCGGCCACACCGTGGTCGATCCGCAGGCCCTGCTCGCCGACCTGGCCCTGACGCGGCGTCGCGGCTGGGCCATCGACGACGAGGAGCGGGCGGAGGGCCTGCGCTGCGTCGGAGCGCCGGTGTTCAACGAGCATGCCGAGGTGGTCGGGGCGTTATCGGTCTCCGGCCCCACCATCCGCATGACCGACGAGCGGCTGGGCGAGCTTGGCCCTCTGGCGAAGCGGGCTGCGGCGGAGCTGACGGACCGTATCGGCGGAATGGTGCCGAGGTCAGGGTCAGACCCTGCGGGTCTGGCGCCATAGCACCCATAGTGTCAGACCCTGGGGTCCGACACCATTTGCACAGACGGCTTGGAAGCCGCGGTGTCAGACCCGGAGGATCTGACACCTTTCTTGGAATTCTATTCCGCCGCTTGCCATCCCGGCAATCGCGCGCTAGTATCTATTGGTATACCATATGCCAAAGAGAAGGAAGGGGCATCCGAACCGGCCGCCGACCTGTCCGCTTGAGACGGCCGCCACCCACACCACCGGGGCGAGGCGACGCACATGGACCTTCATGAATTCCAGGCCAAGGAGCTGCTGGAGCGGTTCGGGATCGACACCCCCGGGGGGCGGGTCGTCGAGTCGGTTGCCGATGCCCAGAGGGCCGCGGAAGGCCTCGGCGGCCGAGACCTCGTCGTCAAGGCACAGATCCGGGCCGGCGACCGTGCGCGCCACGGTGGGGTCCGCTTCGCCGACAGCCCCCGCACCGCCGCCTCGGAGGCCGGCAAGCTGCTCGGGCGGAGGATCGCCACACCGCAGACGCCCGAGGGCGGCGCGCTCGTCAGGTGGGTGTACGTGGAGGAGGCGGTCGAGGCTGTCCAGCTGCTCTACGCCGCGGTGGTGCTCGACCGGGTCTCGGGCCGTCCCCTGGCGCTCGCCAGCGCCCGCGGGGGCGACGACATCGAGGAGCGGGCGGAGCGCGATCCCGCGATCATCCAAAGCATCCCGCTCATTGTCGGTAATGATGCGGCGGACGGCGACTTTGCCGGCCTGGCAGGCCGCATCGGCCTCAACGGCGCCGCCCTGGCGGACGCTGCGCGGCTGTTCCGGCAGCTTGCCGCGGCATTCGTCGCGCTGGATGCCAGCCTGATCGAGGTGAACCCGCTGGCGCTCACCGCCGGCGGCCGGCTGATCGCCCTCGATGCCAAGCTCAGCATCGACGACAACGCCCTCTTCCGCCACGCGGACCTGCGGGCGCTGCACGACTATATGGAGCGGGACGAGAGCGATCCCGTCGAGCTGGAGGCGCAGCAGCACCAGATCAACTACATCCGCATGTCGGGCGACGTCGGCGTGCTGGTGAACGGCGCCGGGCTGGCGCTCGCCACCCTCGACATGGTGTGCGATGCCGGCGGCCGGCCCGCCAACTTCATGGATATCCGCACCACGGCCAGCAGTCTCGACATTGCGCGCGGCTTCCGGCTGATCCTCGACAACCCCGCGGTGCGCGCAATCCTGGTCAACGTCCACGGCGGCGGCATGCAGCCCTGCGATACCATCGCCGAGGGCATCGGGATCGCCATGCGACGCCGACCGTTGCGGAATATCCCCATCGTCATCTCGATGGCCGGCAACCATGCCGAGTTCGCCAGGACCGTGCTGGCAAACACCGGCGTTCCCCACATCGCCTGCGGCAGGCCTTGGGAGGCGGTGCAGAGGGCGGTGGCGTCGGCAAGAGCGGAGAGCTCCTCATGGCTATCCTCGTTGGTCGCGAGACGCGCGTGATCTGCCAGGGCATGACGGGACGGGCCGCCACCTTCCACGTCGGCCGCATGCTCAACTACGGCACCAACATCGTCGGCGGCGTCACACCCGGCAAGGGCGGCAGCCGGCATCTCGACCTGCCCGTGTTCGACACCGTGGCCGAGGCGGTGGTCGCCACCGGCGCCAACGCCAGTCTCGTATTCGTGCCGCCCGACCGGGCCGCCGCGGCCATGATCGAGGCGATCCGTGCCGGCGTACCGCTGGTGGTGTGCGTGACGGAGCGCGTGCCGCTCATCGACATGGTGCGGGTGCGCCAGGCCCTCGACGGCACGCGCACGCGCCTCATCGGTCCCAACTCGCAGGGCTTGCTGGCGCCCAATGTGGCCCAGCTGGGGGTGATGGCGACCACGAGCGCCAGGAAGGGCGGCATCGGCATCGCCTCGCGCTCGGCCTCTCTCACCAGCGAGATCGTGGCCCAGGTCACCAGGGCCGGCCTCGGTCAATCGACCACCGTCGGCATCGGCGGCGACCCGGTGCACGGGCTCACCCTCGCCGAGTGCGTCGAGCTGTTCGAGGACGACGGTGAGACCGACGGCATCGTGCTGATCGGCGAGATCGGCGGCTCGGACGAGGAGCAGGCGGCGCAGACCATCGCGCGCCTGCGCCCGAGGAAGCCCATCGTCGCGCTGGTTGCCGGGCGGCACGCGCCGCGACTGCGTCGCATGGGCCACGCCGGCGCCTTCACCAGCGAGCGGACGGGCTCGGCCCACCACAAGATCGAGGCGCTGCTCGCCGCCGGCGTTCTGATCGCGCCCAACGCCCACAATGTCGGCGAGCTGATGCGCGAGGCGTTGCGCTCGGTGCGAAACTAGGTCGTATATTCAAGAAGCGGGGCAGGCATCGTCACGGGGCGCGGTCCGGCAGTATTCGGAGCGAACCTGCCGTAAGATTGCCGGTCGGCTTGCTCAGACCGGTGGGCAGCCTCAAATTCCGGGCTTCTCCGTTTCGCCGCGATACGTGTGTAAAGGTTGGTCATCGTTGCCAAGCCAGTCGGCGGGAAGGACCAGGCGGCACCGGACCCCCTCCGGAGCGGACACAAGGTCAACCGTACCGCCGAACTCGTAGGGAATCAGCTCGCGAATTGTGCTCGTCCCATAGCTGGATTTGCCGAGAGCGACGACGGGGGGGCCGCCGATTTCCTGCCACTCGAACACCAGATGAGGTCGCGGCTGCCCATTCAGGTGCCGGTCCCACCGGATCGACACGCGGCCGCTCTTAGTAGAGAGAGCGCCGTACTTAGCCGCGTTGGTGGCAAGCTCATGCAGGACCATGGCCATGGCCTGACCCGCCTCGGGTTTCAGAAAGATGCCGGGACCGTCGATCTCGGTGTTGTCGCAGGTTGCGTATGGTGCGAGCTCGCGCCGGACGAGGTCTGACAACGACACCCCTTGCCACCGATGGGAGCTCAACAGCTCGTGCGTCGTTGCCATCGACCGAATGCGTCCATCGAGCGCCGCCACGAAATCGGCGACCGATCTGCTCTCTTGCTGGGTTTGGGAGACGACCGCGCTGACGGTCGCGAGTGCGTTCTTCACGCGATGGTCGAGTTCGGCCAGCAGCGTGCGTTGCTGCTCCTCCACGCGTTTGCGCTCGGTAATGTCCTGAACTACGGAGACGAAATAGTCGACGCCGCCGTCCGTCTTTCGCACGCAGCCGACGGCGAGACTTGCCCAGACGATGCCGCCATCCTTGCGGACATAACGCTTCTCGATGCAGTAGCTTTCGGCTTCGCCGACGAGTGTCTTGTTGAGCACCGAGAGATTGTTTGCAACGTCGTCTGGGTGTGTGAGGTCCTGGAAGGCTTTCGTACCGAGTTCCTCAGCGGAATAGCCAAGCATGCGGGCGAAGCTGTTGTTGGCGCGCAGAATTGCTCCCTCGGTACCGACGAGCGCAACACCCACCGCCGCATTTTCGAACGTCGCACGGAACCGTGCCTCGCTATCGGCAAGCGCGCGCCGCGCCTCGACTTGCTCGGTTGTCACCTCAGTGAACAAGACCGCGCCACCGATCTGGCCGTCGCCTCCGCGCCATGGTGCCATGGACCAACCTGTCCACTCGATGCGACCATCCTGACGCGTGAACTGGTCCTCCTCGTTCGAGAGTGCTTCACCCCCGAGCACCCGGGCGTGGATGTCGCGCCAACGCTGCGGTACTTCGGGAAACACCTCATAGTGCGATCGGCCGATGAGCTGTGCGCCTTGGGGGAGACGGAAATCAAGGATGTATCGACGCGAGACGGCAAGGTAGCGCATGTCGCGATCGAACATGGCAATCGCTGCCGGGGCGTGCTCGACGAACACTGCCAGCTGCGCCTGTCGCTCCGCGAGGTCCGCTTCAGCCCGCTTGCGTTCGCTGATATCGACGAGCATGTTGACGGCACCGGTCAATCGACCGGATTCATCAAACAGCGGCGTCGGATACGGGACGAAAGGAATTCGCGTGCCGTCGGGGCGCTCGGCTACCGCTTCCA
>DATMZP010000409.1:0-6667 GCA_035573595.1 Hyphomicrobiaceae bacterium | reverse complement strand
GCGTGCGCTCAAATTTGAACGTAGTCTTGAGTGCGCCTTTCTTGAATGTCGCAAGTAGGTCAATGTGCTGTTCATGAGCACGTATGCCGAATAACCGCCTCCGAGGCTTGGGTTCGGCCAAGCCCTACCGAGTTTTCCTGTACGATTCACAATTATCGGCGGGGAGGCACCCTTGTTGCTATGCCACCTGAATATTTGGGTTCGTTGAATGAGGTCTCCGGGACCAACAACTATTCTCACATCGCTTTGTCTTGTTCTAGAATATCGCTTGCCATTCGATTTTATTACTTGGGTCCTGAAGATTCGCGACTCGATAATTGCGCCTTGGAGCTCAGGGAAAGTCACCTCCTGTGCCGAGCCGGGCGCTGCAGACATGGCCGCGCAGACCAAGCATGCTGCCGATACCGCTCGGTGAGCACGCATCGCCGTCAATACCAACCTGTGCGCCAACAGATGCGCTCGAAGGATGGGCACATCGTCTACAGCTTCGTTACCCGGCAGGTCGACGAGACCTGCTTGCTGCTGACGACCACGGTGGGGCGACCGTTGGAGAGCGAATCCATAGCGATGCTGTCGGCACCCAGCTCTCTCAAGTAGGTCTCTCGGGACGTGCACGTCAGACCGTTCGCAGCTCGTGCGAGCCTGATCTCAATCTTGTTCTTGACTCGATGGCGGCGCCGTCGAGCTCATCGAGCGTAACGACTTGGGCCGATGCCGGCGGCGCCAGTACAGCAGCAAGCGACGCTAAGCTCCGCCGAGCCCCAGCACCGAGCGTCCTCATTGTGTCCTCAATCACTCGCAGAAATGGCGCCCCTTGAAAGAGAAGCAGGCATCCAGGCTCATGAGCCTGAATCTGCTTGCGCCATTGGTCGGGTTCAGCATCGAGCCAGCCAGCGGCACCATCGTTCGTTGCGACCGTTGCTCGACAAGGCTGCAGCGTCGGCGCACTGGGAGGTTTACGGTTTCATCACGCGGCAGGTCTGGGAGATCTGCCTTTCCTTGACGAGTACGAACGGGGCTTTGTTCCGGAGACCGACCGACGCCGACGATGCTGCCTGCCCCCGTCTCCCGCATCCACAGCCGGCGAGCCGTGCACGCGAGACCGTCGGGAGTGCGCGTGATTTTGATCTCCAGCTTCCGGCCGCCTTTGCTCCCGGTCTGTATTTCGGTGAGGGTGCCGTCCAGATAGACGAGAACAGCGTGCCCTGCAGTGATCGTCCTGACCTTGCCAATTTCCTTCGCATACGTGCCCGTAACCTTCGGGCCTTTCCGGCCGAGAGTTGTCCGCGCCCACGTAACCTGCACGACGTCATTCGGGCCGAAGGCGAACTCCTTCATGTACTCGAAACGATCAAAGCGATCGATGTCGCCTCGCCGCAACCACCATTGATCATAAACGATCGTGGCCGAAACGGTCGCTCCGCGCAGCTCTTCGAGCTTGACCTCCCGGGCGAAGGCAGGCGTCGTCAGGATGGCTGCCGGCAACGGCAGGAGGCACAAAGCCTTCGCACGCAATGTCCCCACTCGTCCCTCCCTCACGGCGATGGCCTTGCGAAGCGATGGCTGCACCATTCTCGATACGCGGCGCGGCCTACTCGCAGAAATGGCGCCCCTGGAAGGTGAAGCAGTTGCTGCCCGCCGGAGCCTTGGAAGGAGCTTACTTGCTTGCTGGAGGCTTGGCGGTGGCCGGTACCAGGGCGATGCTGTCGCCGCCCGGCGAGCCATAGATCCAGGGCTCCTGCGCGTCCTTGGTGGCCGTCAGAACTGCATCCTTCACGCGTCCGAACATGCGGATCACGTCGAGCCCCGGCGTGGCCATGTGCTTGAGGAGGGCCTCGGCATAAGGGCTGTGCCGGCCGTGGCCGTCATAGGCTACGGTGCCGGCCTTGGCGGAGTAGGCGACCAGCACCGGCACCGACCGGCTCCTTCCGGCGCGGAGAGCCATCCTCTCAATGAGGGGGTTGTTGCGGCAGGCATCGAGGATTACCAGCTTGAGCCGGCGTGCGCCATTCGCCGCGCTCAGCATCGAGGCCAGCGTGATAGCCTCGTTGGCGAGGTCGCTATCTTGGGCGAGACCGGCATCGACGGGCATCAGATAGTTCTCGCCCGCGACCTCGAAGCCGTGTCCGGCGTAGTAAATCAGAGCCACATCCGCGCTGCGCGCCGACGGCTCAAACCGGTGGATCGCCCCGCGCATGCCATGATAGTCGAGATCGGTCTCGATCAGCACCTCGTCGAACTTGCTCGCGTCGAGCAATTTGGCGATGGCCTCGGCGTCGTTTCGGGGGTTCGGCAGCACTTCCGTGTGCTTGTAGGCCGAGTTGCCGATGACGAGGGCCACGCGCCTGTCGGCCTCCGCCTGCTGCGAGCCGGCAAGGATCGCGCAGATCGCTGCCACCAGATGGACCGCAAAGCGCACGATGCACTCTCCCCGGAGCATCAGCAAACCAAACAAGCAACCCTGGCACTCACCACGACGCGCCGGGTGTTGACAAGGCCGCGCCCCCCAAGGGTTTGGAGGCCACCCGGCCTACTCCTCCATCCCACCTCGGTTGCGGATCGTCTGGGCGTCGTAATTCTCGCCGACCGACATGGCGCAGATGCGGGAGAGCTGCGTGTAGGGCAGCCCGGTCTCGCGCGCCCAGGCATTGAACCGGTCCTGGATCTTGCGCAGGTCCCCCTTGGACGATGCCTTCTCGGAGATGTCGAGGCCGGCGTCGCGCAGGCAGGCCACCACGTCGGTGGAGACGACGTAGCCGTCCCAGCCGACGAAGCGCAGGAAGTATTGCCCTGTGCGCCCACCCAGCCGCGCCCCGCGCTTGCCCAGCACATCCAGCAACCCGACCTGATCGTCCGCCGGCCACCGGGCCAGGAACCCGCCGAAGCTGCCGTGCTCCTCGGCGATGTCGGCGACGAAGCGGGCGTTGGTGCGCACCGCCATGATCTTCTGTGGGTTGCGGACGATGCGCTTGTCGCCCGCGAGGCCCTCCCAGAACTCGTCGGGCCGGGCCAGCAGCCGCTCAGGCGCGAACGCCAGAAATGCGGCCTCGAAACCCGGCCACTTGGCCTCGATCACACTCCACACGAACCCCGCCGAGAAGATGCGCTTTGTCATCTCGGCCAGCACCCGGTCGTCGCCGATGGCGGCCAGCGCCTTCGGCTCCGCCACCTTCGGCAGCAGCGCGGCCAATGCCGCCTCCCCGCCCTTGCGCCTGGCGGCCCGCGCGCGGATGGTCTTGAAGGAGGTCATTGCGCCGAAGACCCTCGGATCGGGGTTCACCGCTCTTCCGGCTGCCAGGGCCGCGTCTGCAACCTACGCCGCCTGCCGTACCCGCCGCGCCAGTTTCAGCAGTGCATCGTCATCGCATGGCACGATCGGCGCGAAGTCGCGGTGGGCGATCCACTCGGGGCGGGTGAACTTGGTGATGTGGTTGGAGACGGCGCACAGCGTCAGGTACACGATCTTGCGCGGGTAGGGCGTGATGTTGGGCGGCGATGCGTGGGCCAGATTGCCGTGGAACATCAGCACGGTGCCGGGCTTGCCCGTAGGCGCCACAATGCCGCCGTCCTCGACCAGCCTCGTCACCGTCTCCTTGTCCAGCGTCCACAGCGGATAGCTCGTGGTGGCCTTGTCGTGGCCGGCGGCCAGCGTGCCGCTCTTATGGCTCCTGGGAATGAACATCAGCGGGCCGTTGATGGGCATCACCTCGTCCAGGAACACCGAGATGTTCATGGCGCGCGCCTCGGGCATGCCGTCGTCGCGTTTCCAGGTGCCGTAGTCCTGGTGCCACTGCCAGACCTCGCCGTCGAAGGCCGCCTTGGCGTTGATCTTGAACTGGTGCATGTAGACCGGCTCGCCGAAGAACTGCTCCAGCGGCCTGATCAGCCGCGGGTGCCGGCCCAGGATGCCGAACGCCTCGTTGTAGGTGTGGGCGGCGAAGGCCGTGCGCGGGGCGCCGGTTTTCTCGCGCCACACCTCCTGGCGGTCGGTCTTGTAGATTGCCTCCGCCTCGGAGCGCAGCACGGCCACCTCCTCCTCGGAGAAGCAGGCGGGCATCACCAGGTAGCCCAGCTCGTCGAATTCCTTGAGCTGCTCGGGGCTCAGCTGCATTGTCTCCTCCTGCGCTCTTGTCGATGCCTTGACGAAACCTTAGGTCATGGCGGCCGCGCGGACAACGTGGGACGCGCCCTGCAGGCGCTTCGAAAGCCCGCGCAACGTGAAGGGGGAGGCCGATGCCCAGTCGCCGGCGGGTTCTGCAGATGATGGCGGCGGTCGGCACCGTCGGCGCCGCCGGATGGGGCCTGCTGACGACGCGCGGCAACGCCTACTACAGCGGCCCGGTCTCGGACCATTTCGACGGCACGCGCTTCTTCAATCCCGGCCGCGTGGGGCCAAGGGGCGGGCTCGACTTCCTGCGCTGGCAGTTGATGGAGCGCGGCGCCTCCTGGCCCTCGCAGTTCCCGAGCCCGTTCCCGCAGGACCGGCCGCCCGCCAGCGTTGAGGGCTTCCGTATCGCCTACATCGGGCACGCGAGCTTTCTGGTACAGACCCGCGGGATGAACATCCTGATCGACCCGGTGTGGGCCAATCGCGCGGGCCCCTTCGACTTCATCGGGCCGAAGCGGGTGAACCAGCCGGGCATCGCCTTCGACGACCTGCCGCAGATCCACCGCGTGCTCGTCACCCATAACCACTACGACCACATGGACGTAGGCACCATCGAGCGCCTGCGGCAGCGCTTCGCCCCGCGTATCGTCACGCCGCTCGGCAACGACGCCATCCTGCGCGCGGCCATCCCGGACCTCGCCGTTGAGACAGTGGACTGGGACGCCACGGTGGACCTCGGCGGCGGCGTGGCGGTGCACGCGGAGCCGAGCCAGCACTGGTCGGCGCGCGGCGTGACCGACCGCAGCCACGCGCTGTGGGCAAGCTTCGTGATCGAGGCCGGCGTGCGGAAGCTCTACTGCGTGGGCGACACCGGCTTCGGCGACGGCGCCATCTTCGCCCGCGTGCGCCGGCGCCATCCGGGTCTCACCATGGCGCTGCTCCCGATCGGTGCCTACGAGCCGCGCTGGTTCATGCGCGCCGCCCACATGAACCCCGGGGATGCGGTGCAGGCCCTGGAGCTGTGCGGGGCGGCTGAGGCGCTGGGCCATCACTGGGGCACCTTCCGCCTTACCAACGAGGCTGTCGAGCAGCCCGCCCTCGACCTCGCCGCCGCGCTGGCCGCCCGCGGCGTCCCGCCGGCGCGGTTCAAGGCGCTCCGGCCGGGCGAGGTGCGGATGCTGGAGTGACTGCCCCTCCCACGTCAGTTCATGCCGCGCGGCTCCGCAAGGCCAAGCTCCTCATAAAGCGCGCTCGCGTCCACGTCGTCGTCCACGCCGGGGTCGCTCAGGGCGTAGAGCGTGCCGTGGACCGCCTCGTAGGCGGTCGACCGCATGACAAGGCACAGATCCTGCCGGGTGACACCGGCCGCCAGCATCCGCTCGATCGCCGGTCCCGTGCCGCTGAAGCGGTCGTCGGGAAAGCGCCTGCAGTGCGCGACGATGTTGTCGAGCCCCTGATCGCGCGAGAGCACGTCGATCACCTCTCTCCAGAGATGGTCCAGGAATTCCTCTCTCGTAGCCATTGCACTTCCCTGGGAGGTGAAGTCGAAGCGCAACCTACACCGACGGCGCGACGGAAAGGCCGCGCACCTTGTGCCTGTCGATCAGGCTCTGCACGAAACCCGAGGCCTTCGTCTGCTCCACGAAGTCGCGCAGGAACGCGGCGGCAGCCGTGTTCTTCCGCGCGGTGCCGATGGCCTGCTGCACGGCGGTGAACTTGCCGTCGAGGATGCGCGCGCCGGGGAGCTTTTCCACGTCGGAGAGCAGGCGCGGCTTGAGCCCCGCCAGTGCCTCCAGCTTGTCGCTCACGAACCGCTCGCAGGCGCTGTCGAGCGTGCCGGTTTTCACCAGCGTGGCGTTCTGGATATGGCGGTCGAGCCAGAGGCCGTAGGCGCTGCGCCCCGTCACCGAGATGCGCACCCCGGCCTTGTCGACATCGGCGAGGGACTGGATCGGCGACCCTGCCGGCACCAGGTAGGTCGCCTCGATCTCCACGTACGCCGGGCTGAACACGATCTTCTCGGCCCGCTGCGGCTCCGCCCCGATCAGCCCGATGTCCCAGACCCCGGTCTCGGCCGCATCGGCCAGCTCGCCCGGCGTCTTGTAGGTCACGTACTGCACCGCCACCCCAAGCCGCCGGGCGATCTCGGCCGCCATGTCGGGCGCGACCCCCGCCGGCTCCCCGGCCGCGGTCTTGTCCGAGATCAGCAGGAAGTTGGAAAGATTGAGCCCGGCGCGCAGGACGCCGGATGGTGCCAGCTCCGACTTGACCTGCTCTGACATTGCGCACCGTCCTTTGCGTGCTTTGCCGGACACGACCTTACAGGAGGGAATAGCGAATAGGGAGTGGGGAGTGGGGAGTGGGGAGTGGCGGAGTAGCAGCTGCTCTTCCCTACTCCCTACTCCCTATTCCCTACTCCCTATGAGCAGGCCGTGCACCCGCTGCCGCAGACCGCGGATCGCCGGGTCATCGAGGCTCAGCAGCTCCAGCCGCTCGGCGAGATTCTCCAGATATTCCAGGCACGTGCCGCGCACGCCGCACCCCGTTGCGATCAGCCGG
>DATMZP010000408.1:0-9400 GCA_035573595.1 Hyphomicrobiaceae bacterium | reverse complement strand
CTGCCGGCCCAGCGCCTGTAGGCGCTGCGAATCGTCCACGACTTGGTGACAAGTTCTCCTTTACCTTCTTGTCGGCGAACAACTTTGCAAGGTTGGTGACGTGGCGAAACAGCCGACGCGTCCATCCCGTCGGGGCAAGGCGCGACGCGCAGCAGCCGGGGCAGCAGCCGGGGCGACAGCCGCGCCTGCAGCGGACGCCCAGACCGGGCGCAAGCCGCTGCCGGCGCACTGCGCCAAGGTGGCGCTGGTCCTGCAAGGCGGCGGAGCCCTGGGGGCCTATCAGGCGGGCGTCTACGCAACCCTGGCCGAGAACGGCTACGAGCCCGACTGGATCGCGGGCATCTCGATCGGCGCCGTCAACGGGGCCATCATAGCCGGAAACCCTGCGGAGCGGCGTGCCGAGCGCCTGCGTGCGTTCTGGGACCACATCACCGAAGGTGTGACAGGCAGGCCCTTTCTAGGTGGCGACCTGGCGCGCGGGATCTTCAATGAGTGGAGCGCGCTCGCCAGCGTCGCCGCGGGGGTTCCCGGCTTCTACCGAATGCGAATGCCTTCAGCCTGGCTGCACCCCTGGGGCACGGACGCGGCACTCAGCTTCTACGATCCCGCCCCGCTCAGGAGCACGCTCGAGCGGCTCGTCGATTTCGACCTCCTCAACGCCGGCCATCCGCGCCTGAGCGTCGGCGCGGCCAACATCCGCAAGGGCAACTCGGTCTACTTCGACACGCGCGAGCGGAGGCTTGGTCCGGAGCACATCATGGCGAGCGCGGCGCTGCCGCCGGGCTTCCCGCCGGTTGAGATCGAAGGCGAGCACTACTGGGACGGCGGTGTGGTCTCGAATACGCCGCTGCAGTACGTGCTGGATGCCCGGCATAATTCCGGCCTGCTGGTGTTTCAGGTCGACCTGTTCAGTGCACGCGGCATCATGCCGCGCAGCCTTCCCGAGGTTTACGAGCGCCACAAGGACATTCTCTATTCGTCCAGAACGCGCCTCAATACCGACGCCGCGCGGGCCGCCCAGGAGCTGCGATATGCCATAGGGCGTCTGTTGGCGAAGCTGCCGACCCGACTGCGGGACGACGAGGACGTGCGCTTCATCGCGAGCACGTGCACGAGCGATGCCGTCATGAGCGTGGTGCAGCTCATCTACCGCGAGAAGAATTACGAGACGCAATCGAAGGACTACGAATTCTCGCGGGTCTCGATGGAGGAGCACTGGCAGGCGGGAGTTAACGATACGCGGCGCACGCTGCGTCACGAGGAGTTGTGGCTGCGCCCGCCGGAGGAGCGGGCCGGAGCTCGCACGTTCGACATTACGCGGGACTTCGATTGACGCCGGTGCGGCTCAAGTGCGCCCTATGCAGGGGTCCTGAGCAGAAAATCCAGCGGTGAGGCGCTCAGCGTTCCCTCTTTGTGCCCTCTTTGGGCTCCCTCTTTGGCCTTGTGCATGGCGCGCCGAACCGTTAGACAGCGCCGCATCACACACGCGGAGCCATGGCGCCGGCGGGGGAGAACACCCGTCCGGTGCTCCGGTGGGCCGGGCGACCGGCCTCGAACGCTCCGCGGAGGATCCAACCGGAACAGGACGTTACATGCTTCCCGTCTTCAACATGCGCCAGCTCCTCGAAGCTGGCGTGCACTTCGGCCATCAGAATCATCGCTGGAACCCGAAGATGGCGCCGTTCATCTTCGGCGCCCGCAACAACATCCACATCATCGATCTGGCCCAGACGGTGCCGCTTCTGCACCAGGCGCTCGTCAAGGTGAGCGACGTGGTGGCTGGGCGCGGCCGCGTGCTGTTCGTCGGCACCAAGCGGCAGGCCTCCGACGCCATCGCCGAGGCCGCCAAGCGGTCGGCGCAGTATTACATCAACCATCGCTGGCTCGGCGGCACGCTCACCAACTGGAAGACGATCTCCCAGTCCATCCGCCGGCTGAAGCAGCTGGATGAAACCCTGGCCGGCGAGGCCAAGGGACGGACCAAGAAGGAGATCCTCCAGCTCACACGCGCCCGCAACAGCCTCAACAAGTCGCTGGGCGGCATCAAGGATATGGGCGGCCTGCCAGACCTGCTGTTCGTGATCGACACGAACAAGGAGGAGATCGCCATCGCCGAGGCCAGGCGGCTGAGCATCCCCATCGTCGCCATCGTGGACACCAACTGCGACCCCGACGGCATCGACTTCCCGATCCCGGGCAATGACGATGCGGGCCGTGCCGTCACGCTCTATTGCGACCTGATTGCGCGCGCCGCCATCGACGGGCTGGAGCGCGGCCAGGTGGAGGCCGGCGTCGATATCGGCGCATCCGAGGCACCGCCCGAGGAGCAGGTGGCGAACCTGCCGACCTTCAAGGGCATCGAGGCGCCGCGCGGCGAGGCGGACGACCTAAAGCGCCTGCCCAACATCAGCCCCAAGCTGGAGCAGCGCCTCAACGACCTCGGCGTGTTCCATTTCTGGCAGATCGCAGACCTGGACCCGGAGATGGGCCAGGCCCTCGATCGCGCCCTCAGGCTCAGGGGGCGGGTCACGCAAGAGGACTGGATCGGCGCGGCCAAGAAATTGATCGAGTCGCAAACCGTCTGAGGGCCGGCGCCGGGCCGGCCCTTCTCAACCTCGTGCCGGCTTCCTCACAGCGGCGGAAAGATAGAAGAGGACACCATGGCGGAAGTGACGGCCAGCCTGGTCAAGGCGCTGCGCGAGAAGACCGGCGCCGGCATGATGGACTGCAAGACCGCACTGACCGAAAGCCAGGGCGACATGGAGCAGGCCGTCGACTGGCTGCGCAAGAAGGGCCTGTCGCGGGCGTCGCAGAAGGCCGACCGCGTAGCCGCCGAGGGCCTCATCGGCGTCACTTTGCGCGGCAAGACCGGCGCCATCGTCGAGGTGAACTCGGAGACCGACTTCGTCGCCCGCAACGACCGTTTCCAGGACATGGTGCGCACCGTGACCGGGCTGGCGCTGGATGCCGGCGGCGATCTCAAGACGCTGCTTGCCACAGCCTATCCTGGCAAGGGCATGTCGGTGGAAGCCTATGTCAAGGAGCTGGTGGCCACCATCGGCGAGAACATGAGCGTGCGGCGCACGGCGCAGCTGTCGGCCGGCGAGGGCCTGGTCGCCGACTACATCCATAACAAGGCCGCCGACGGCCTCGGCAAGGTGGGCGTGCTGGTGGCGCTTGAGAGCAAGGGCAAGCCGGCGGAGCTTGCCACCTTCGGCCGGCAGCTCGCCATGCACATCGCCGCGGCGAGCCCGGCCGCGGTGAATGCCGACGACCTGGACCCCGCGCTGATCGAGCGCGAGCGCGCCGTCTACACCGAGCAGGCCAGGGCCTCGGGCAAGCCACCCGAGATCGCCGTCAAGATGGTGGAGGGCCGGCTGCGCAAGGAATTCTATCAGCAGGTCGTTCTGCTGCAGCAGACCTTCCTCGGTCCCGGCGGCGACGGCAAGGCCACGGTGGAGCAGGTGCTGAAGGCGACCGAGAAGGCGGCCGGCGCGCCCATCAAGGTCACGAGGTTCGTGCGCTACGCCCTGGGCGAGGGCATCGATAAGAAGGACACGGATTTCGCCGCCGAGGTCGCGGCCGCGGCCGGCAAGCGCTGACCGGCCGCGCGTGGCGGCGTTTCAGCTTCCCGGTGGACGGCTGCCGGCCAGGTTTGCGTACCGAGCGTCTGTCGGCGTAAGCTCGGCCGGCGACTTGGCCAGCGACCCGGCCAGCGACCCGGCCAGCGACCCGGAATGGCGGCAACCATGAGCGGCTCGGCACCCGGCTTCCGATACAGGCGCCTCCTGCTCAAGCTGTCCGGCGAGGCCCTGATGGGCAAGGCCGGCTACGGCATCGATGTCGATGTCGCGGTGCGGCTTTGCCGGGAGATCAAGGAAGCCGTCGATGCGGGCGCCGAGATCGCCGTCGTGGTCGGCGGCGGCAACATCTTCCGCGGCCTCGCTGGCGCGGCCAAGGGCATGGACCGGGCCACGGCCGACTACATGGGCATGCTGGCCACGGTCATGAATGCGCTGGCCCTGCAGAGCGGCCTGGAGCGCCTCGGCGTGCCGGCACGCACGCTCTCGGCCATCCCGATGCCGACGGTGTGCGAATCCTTCGTGCGCTCCAAGGCGCTGCATCACCTGGAATGCCGGCGTGTCGTCATATTTGCCGCCGGCACCGGCAATCCATTCTTCACCACCGATACCACCGCGGCCTTGCGGGCCGCAGAGATGAACTGCAACGCACTCGCCAAAGCCACCCAGGTCGATGGGGTCTACTCCGACGACCCCAAGACCAACCCGGAGGCGGTGCGCTACGATAAGTTAACGTACAGCGAGGTCCTGGCCAGGGACCTCAAGGTCATGGACGGGGCGGCCATCGCCCTCGCTCGCGACAACGCTTTGCCGATCGTGGTATTCTCCATCCAGGAGCCGGGCAATCTCCTGAAGGTCCTGAGGGGCGAGGCCCGTGCCACGGTCATCGAGGGCCGGTCGTAGGCGCAGCCGCGGGGCAAGCGGCAGCCAGGCCAGGCCGACGACCGGGAGAGACCCGCGCGGCGCCCGCTATGCCCGTACGCTAAGGTGCCCGTACGTCAAGGGGAAGGTGTCATGGCCGCTGGCAAGTTCGAATTGAAGGATCTGGAGCGTCGCATGCGCGGCTCCATCGACACACTCAAGAAGGAGCTGGGCGGACTGCGCACCGGCCGGGCCAGCGTGCATCTGCTGGATCCGGTCACGGTCACCGTCTACGGCGCCCGCATGCCGCTCAACCAGGTGGCCACGGTGTCCACGCCCGATGCACGCACCATCTCGGTCCAGGTCTGGGACAAGGGCCAGGCGGGCGCGGTGGAGAAGGCGATCCGCGAGGCCAACCTGGGGCTCAACCCGATCGTGGAAGGCGCGCTGCTCAGGCTGCCGATCCCGCCGCTCAACGCGGAACGGCGCCAGGACCTCGTCAAGGTGGCCCACAAGTACGCCGAGCAGGCCCGCGTAGCGGTCCGCAACGTTCGCCGCGAGGGCATGGATCTGCTCAAGAAGCTCGACAAGGACGGGCAGATGAGCGAGGACGACCACCATAAGAACTCTGCCAAGGTGCAGGAGCTGACGGACCGGCTCATCAAGGAGATCGACCAGGTTCTGGTCGGCAAAGAGGCCGAGATCAAGCAGGTCTGACGGCGCCATGCCGGCGGCTTGGGCGGTCGGCCGCAACCGGCTGCGCTCGACCGTCCGCGCGGCTGTCCGGCGGGCAATCGGGCAGATATGGCCGGCAGGTATGGAGGACTATGCGCGAGCACGACGATGCGGACGGGAGCGAAGGCGGCTGGGTCGAGAGGCTTGGCGGCGATTTCGTCGTGCGGCTGCTCTCGGGGGTCGCCATGGCCGCCGCCGTGGCGCTGTTCACCTTGTCCGGGCCGACGCCGTTTGCGCTCATGGTGGTGGCCATCTCCCTGCTCGTAAGCTGGGAATGGGGCCGTCTGGTGCATGGGCCTGATGCCGGCATTCTGGTGGCGGTGCAGCTGGGGGCCGCCGCGGTGGCCGGCCTGCTGGCCACGGTCCAGTATCCCGGCCTTGGGCTCCTCGCGCTGCTGATCGGGGCCATCCTGGCGACCCTCCTGAGCCTCGGCCGCAACAGCTTCCTCGCCGCGCTCGGCGTTCTCTACGCCGGCTTTCCGGCTATCGCCCTGATCTGGCTCAGGTCCGACCCTCGCGATCCCTGGCTGGCCCTCGTCTCCGTCGTCTTCCTGATCGTGATCGTCGCCACCGCCGATACGGCCGCCTTCCTGTGTGGGCGGCTGTTGCGGGGGCCGCTGCTCTGGCCGCAGGTCTCGCCCAAGAAGACATGGTCCGGGCTGGTGGGCGCGGTCGGCGCCAGCGCCGTGATTGGCGCGCTGTTCTCGCTCGCCGTCTCAGGCGGATCGGCGCCGCGGCTCGCCGCCATCGGCGCGGCGCTCGCTCTGATCGCACAGGCGGGGGATCTTGCCGAGTCGGCGCTCAAGCGCCGATTCGGTGCCAAGGATGCGGGCTCCATCTTGCCGGGGCACGGCGGTGTCATGGACCGCGTCGACGGCCTGATTGCCGCCGCATCCGCTGCCGCATTGGCCGCCGCGGCCATCGACATGCTGTCGCCCGCACGCGCGCTCTTGCTCGGCTCGTGAGGGGCGGGTGGTTTCCAATATGGTTTCCGGGCAGACGCACACCACGGCCGAGGCTCCCCCTAACGGAGTCGGGGCGCCGGCGCACGCCGTCAAGCGAGTAAGCGTGCTCGGCGCCACCGGATCGGTGGGCCAGAGCACCCTGGACGTCATCGGCCGCAACCCCCATCTATTCGAGGTTGCGGCCTTGACAGCCAACAGCAACGCCAAGGCGTTGGCGGAGATGGCGGTGCGCCACAGGGCGCGCTTGGCCGTGCTGGCGGACGAGACGCGCTACGGAGAGCTCAAGGAGTGCCTGTCCGGGACGGGGATCGAGGCTGCCGCGGGAGCGGGTGCGCTGGCCGAGGCGGCGGCGAGACCGGCGGACTGCGTGCTGGCGGCGATCTCGGGCGCGGCGGGCCTCAAGCCCACGCTGGCCGCGGTGTCCCAGGGCCGGCGGGTGGCGCTGGCCAACAAGGAATGTCTCGTCAGTGCCGGCCGGATCTTCATGGAGGCGGTACGCAAGGCCGGCACCGAGCTGGTGCCGGTGGATTCGGAGCACTCCGCGGTATTCCAGCTGCTGGCGGGCGCCGACACGGAGACGATCGAGCGCATCGTGCTGACCGCGTCCGGCGGCCCGTTCCGCACCTGGAGCATAGAGCGGCTGGAGCACGCCACGCCGGAAGAGGCGCTGAAGCATCCCAACTGGTCGATGGGCCGCAAGATCACCATCGACTCGGCAACGCTCATGAACAAGGGCCTGGAGCTGATCGAGGCCTGGCACCTGTTCTCGGTGGCGTCCGCCCAGCTCGAGGTGGTGGTGCACCCGCAATCGATTGTCCACGCGCTGGTGGGCTTCCGCGACGGCTCCATGTTGGCGCAGCTGGGTAGCCCCGACATGCGCACGCCCGTCGCCGCCGGCCTCAGCTGGCCCGCCCGCATCGCCGCCCCCACGCGGCGCATCGACCTGGTCGAGTTGGCGAACCTGAGCTTCGAGCGGCCCGACGAGGCGCGCTTCCGCGCCCTACCGCTCGCCCGCGAGGCCATGGCGGCGGGCGGCATGGCGCCGTGCGTCCTCAATGCGGCGAACGAGGTGGCGGTGGAGGCGTTCTTGACGGGGAGGATCGGCTTCCTCGAGATCCCGAGGCTGGTGGCTGAGGCGCTCGACATGGCCGCGGGCCGCGGGCTGCTGGGCGAGGCCGAGGACGCAGCGATGGTGCTGGAGACCGACGCGGCCGCGCGCCGATTAACCTTTGAGCTGATGGATAAACAAGCGCGTAACTAGACCAAGAGCCAAATGGGCCGGCGCGCAGGCAGGGTTGGTGAGTGGAGGCAGACATGGGACTTATCGATCAGGGGATTGGAGGGCTGGCCAACATCGCCTTCTACGCGATGGCCTTCCTCCTCGTGCTCACCCCGGTCGTCGTCATTCACGAGCTCGGCCATTTCCTGGTCGCGCGCTGGTGCGGCGTCAGGGTGAGGGATTTCTCCATCGGCTTCGGCCGCGAGATCTTCGGCTTCACCGACAAGCACGGCACGCGCTGGCGCTTCGCCTGGATCCCGCTCGGCGGCTACGTCAAGTTCCTCGACGACGACAACAGCGCCAGCATGCCCTCGCGCGAGAGTCTGGCGCGCATGACGCCGGCCGAGCGGGAAGGGGCATTCCAGACCAAGCCGTTGGCCGCGCGGGCGGCCATCGTGGCGGCCGGGCCGATCGCCAACTTCCTGCTGGCCATTGCCATTTTCGCGCTGATGTTCATGTTCATCGGCGAGCGCGTGACGGTGCCGCGGGTGGGCGCCCTCGATCCCGACGGGCCGGCGGCCAAGGCGGGCTTCGAGGTCAACGACTTGATCCTCAGCATCGACGGGGACCGCACCCGGTCGTATGCCGACTTGGAGCGGCTTATCACCCTCAACGCCAACCGCGATCTCACATTCGAGGTGGACCGCGGCGGCACCGTCGTGAAGCTCAATGCCACCCCGGTGTGGGCCGAGACCGCCGATCCCGTCGGCGGCAAGCTCAAGCGCGTCACCATCGGCATCGAGGGGCCGTCCATGCCCCCCAAGGTGGGCGCCCTGATCGCCGGCGGTCCGGCGGCCGGCGCCGGCTTCCAGGCGGGCGACACCATTGCCAGCATCGATGGAAAATCGGTCAAGTCCTTCACCGACCTGCAGAAAATCGTCAGCGTGAGCGCCGGGCGCGAGCTGGCGTTCCAGGTCGAGCGCGACGGGCGGGTGCTCGAGATCAAGGCGACGCCGGGCGAGCGCGACGCCACCGACCGCGCCGGCAACAAGATCAAGCAGGGCATGCTGGGCATCAAGGGCACGCCGGAAGGCGAGTTCAGGCGCTATGCCCCCGTAGAGGCCGTGGGCGAGGCGGTGTACCGCACCTACGCCATCATCGCCGACAACGTCGCCGCCCTGTTTCAGATCATCACCCAGCGCATGCCGGCAGACCAGCTGCGCGGGCCGCTGGGGATCGCCGAGATGTCAGGCCAGGTGGCGACCTGGGGCCCGGGCGCGCTGATCAGCTTCGTGGCCCTGATCTCGGTGGCAATCGGCTTCTTCAACCTGCTGCCGGTGCCGGTGCTCGACGGCGGCCATCTGCTGTTCTACGCCATCGAGGCCATCCGGCGCGAACCGGTGAGCGAGCGGGCGCAGGAGATCAGCTTCCGCATCGGGCTTGCCCTGGTGCTCCTGCTGTTCGTGTTCGTGACCGTCATCGACGTGCGCCGCTTCACCGGTCTTGGATAGTGCGAGGGTCTCCGTCGCGGCTGGCGTGAGGGGCGAACCGCGGGGATTCGGCAGGGTCGAAAAAAAGGCGGCGTTCGCGGTCCGTTTGCACCGCGGGCGCCGCCGCCTTTTTAGGCAGGCAGGAATGGCCGCACATGAGCATTTTCCGCGCGAATCTCAACATCATCGGCAACCCCAGGTCGCTACTGCCGCCACCCTTTTTCGCGCCTGCAAGGGGGGACGTGGGGCGAATCGGCTAAGATTGTGGCAGCGGCAGTTTTTGCGGGAAGATGGCGTATTATTGCCACTTTCAACGTTGCCGGGGAGCCGCTAGAAATTCAGTGCCGCATGAACGAGCTTCGGCCTGTGGAGGCACGAAGAGCAGGGGGACTGCGCTGGCTTAACTGCTGGGACCAGATTGCGGAAGCTCCCATCCGACGCCGACGGATAGGGTGCGTTGAGAGGGGGATCGGCGAGGCGAAAGGCAGACGGGAAGTATGCCCAAGCATCGGATGTGCAAGTCGGGGGGCTGGCACTTCGTTATCGGGG
>DATMZP010000407.1:0-2226 GCA_035573595.1 Hyphomicrobiaceae bacterium | reverse complement strand
ATGCCGAGGTCGGGGGCGAACATGCGGGCGTGGAAGCTCGACGTGGTATGCACCGCCTGGCGGCAGTAGAGGAACGCCCCCTGGCCCTGCAGCGCCCCGTCCCAATGGGTCGTGGCCACCCGCGCTTTGCCGATGGCGTCGAGCGATGCGACGGGGACGAAGGCGAAAACATTGGCGGCGCCGTATCGCGTCGGGCGGTGATTCTCGAAGCCGATCTCGGACGGGATCAGCCCCAGGGCCGCGGCGAGACGGTCGGCCGGCGGCAGCGTGCCGTCCTCGGTGGGCAGCTTCGGGGCGTCGAACTCGGCATAGGGCGCAGCAGCCGGCCGCAGCCGCACGCCGACGCGCACGATGCCGACGCCTTCCTCCAGCACGATCAGCGCGTCGCCGCGGCCGGCAGGCTCAGACGCCCTGAGCAAGGCCAGCAGCGCGCCGGTGCCGACCGTCGGATGGCCTGCGAAGGGAAGCTCGCGCGCCGGCGTGAAAATGCGCACGCGGGCGGTATGCGCGGCGTGCTCCGGCTTGAGCACGAACACGGTCTCCGACAGGTTGAACTCGCGCGCGATCTTCTGCATGCGCGCACCGTCGAGCCCGTCCGCGTCGAGCACCACCGCCAGCGGATTGCCGCCGAAGCGCTCCTCGGTGAAGACATCGAGCACGTGATACGGCAGGTGCATGTCGGTGCCAGATCCTCGAGCCCCTGCGGGTTCCACACCGTGGCACCACACCCTGTGTTTGGCAATTGCCAAGCGACGGTCGCGTCGCAACTCACGAGGTCCTGGACAGCCTCGGCCTGCGGCTTCCGCTTCCGAGATAGATGGTTGGAGCTACGACGTCAGACCCGGAGGCCCGGAGGGGGCTGCCGCCACCGCCGCACTCAACTTCCTTGCGGAACATTGCAGGTCGATCAATTCTTGGCCCCGGCCACCCAACCACCGCAGCCTTGCCACCGGGTCGCCGCATCCGCGGACGTGTGGACATGCCGCGGCCGGAATTGCCGGGCGCAATCCGGGCGTTGCCCGAACGCCGGCCGCGCCGTCCCACACACGCGGCGCCCCTCCCACCATCGAGGTGCCGGCGCCTCGGGCACTTTAGCAGGGGGGCGTATAAGCCAAGGCGCCCCCTCGGGACGGCAGGGGAGAGCCCGCACCTCTGCCGTCCCATCAAAGGCGTCGGACCCCCGGGTCTCAAGGCTTGCGGCCGACAACCCCGGTGGCACAGCCAAAAAAGAACACCTTGAATTCAACCTCGACGCCCTGCTCCACCAGGCATTGCGCAATAAAGCGGCAATCGCCGAAGTTCCGCGTGTAGACGCCGATCATACTGAAGTCTTGCGCGCCTTTGAGCACGATTTTCTCAACTAGCGGGAGTACACGGCTCAAGTAGAAGCGATATAGACCATGCAGCACCCAGCCTTTCGGGTCCGAGGCCTCTATCAACGAGAATACGCCGCCACGCCTCAACACCCGTGCCAACTCCGTGGCCAGGTGCCGCTGCTGACTTTGGTTGAACGTCTTGAGCCCGAAAGTGGAAATCACGAAATCAGCAGACTCGGCAGCCAGCGAGTTTTTCAGGACATCCACTTCGATGAGTTTGATCTTATCGAGGCGGCTCCTGTGCAATCGGTCGAGAGCGCGGCGGATCATCTCGGATGAAATGTCGACAGCGGTTATCGACGCAATGTTTGCCCGCCGTCTTAGGAGGTAGGGCCACGCTTCGCCGGTGCCAGCCATGAGGTCGAGTCCAGTGGCCCCGTCGGGTAGGATCGCCGGCATGTGATCGACGCACTGGCGTCGCCACAAGAAGATAAACCCGAACGAGGCGATCTGGCTCCAGTACCGATAGGCAGCGCTGCATCTGTCGAAAACACCTTTCACAAAGAGTGGGTCGTAAATGTCTTGCACGCGATCGGGTCTCCCTCTGCGGAGCTTATGCTCGCGGACAAGTATGGGGACCGCGGCCTATCGGCGCGGTGCATCGCTATCCGCCTGTCACGCTCATGTGCCGCGCCACGGCGGGGCGGCGCGAGCGGCGGTCGATGACGAAGTCGTGGCCCTTGGGCTTGCGCGCGATGGCTTCGTCGATGGCACGCATCAGCGGGTCGTCGTCGGGGCTGGAGCGCAGCGGCGCGCGCAGATCGGCGGCGTCGTTCTGGCCGAGACACATGTAGAGCGTGCCGGTGCACGTGAGCCGCACGCGGTTGCAGCTCTCGCAGAAATTGTGCGT
>DATMZP010000406.1:0-8027 GCA_035573595.1 Hyphomicrobiaceae bacterium | reverse complement strand
TCGTCTCCAAGGGCAAGTCGGTGGCCAAGGACGACTATGCTCAGGTGCTCTACAATCGCGGGCTCATCAACTCCATGCTGGGCGTCGAGGCGATCCGCACCGCACAGGCGAAGTTCGGCAACAAGCCCCTCACCGGCGAGCAGATCCGCTGGGGCTTCGAAAGCCTCAGCCTGAGCGAGGCGCGCATCAAGGCGCTGGGCTTCGAGGGCATGGTCAAGCCCCTCAAGTTCAGCTGCCAGGACCATCAGGGCGCGGACCAGGCGCGTCTGCACCAGTGGGACGGCAAGGCCTGGAAGATCATCTCCGACTACTACACGGCCGATGAGAGCCTGCTGGCGCCCATGGTCAAGGATGCCGCTGCCAAGTACGCCAAGGATAAGGGCATCACGCCGCGCGACTGCCCAAAGGAGAGTTGAAAGCGACAGTAGCGTCGGTGTCAGACCCTCCGGGTCTGACACCGAACGCGCGGATTCCCCTCCCCCTTGGGGGGAGGGGACGCTGTGGCGAGATCCGTTTCGTCAGCGAGGATCGGCGCAGCCGGTGATCGCCTGGCACCATTTTGCACAACCGACGTTGGAGCCATGGTGTCAGACCCGGAGGGTCTGACACCGATCGCAGGAGCAATCCGTGTCAGCTCAATCCGCTCCGCAGCCCGAGACGGCGGGCGCGATGCTCGCACACAAGAGCATCGAGGTGATCTACGATCACGTCATCCTCGTGCTGAAGGGGGTTTCGCTGGAGGTCAGGCCGGGCGGTATCGTTGCGCTCCTGGGCGCCAACGGCGCGGGCAAGTCGACCACGCTCAAGTCGATCTCCAACCTGATCCGCTCGGAACGGGGCGAGGTGACAAAGGGCAGGATCGAATTCTCCGGCGAGCGCGTCGACGGGCTCACGCCCAACGATCTGGTGCGCCGCGGCTGCATCCAGGTGATGGAGGGCCGCCATTGCTTCGGCCACCTCACGGTAGAGGAGAACCTGCTCACCGGCGCCTTCACGCGTCGCGACGGCCGCGGCGCCGTGGCCGCCGACCTGGAGATGGTCTACGGCTACTTCCCGCGCCTCAGGGAGCGCCGCCAGTCGCTCGCGGGCTACATCTCGGGCGGCGAGCAGCAGATGTGCGCCATCGGCCGCGCGCTCATGTCCCGCCCGCGCATGATGCTCCTCGACGAGCCGTCCATGGGGCTCGCGCCGCAGCTGGTGGAGGAGATCTTCGAGATCGTGCAGCGGCTCAACGCCGACCAGGGCCTGTCCGTGCTGCTGGCCGAGCAGAACACCAACATGGCCCTCAAGTATGCCACCTACGGCTATATCCTGGAGAACGGCCGCATCGTCATGGACGGCGCCGCCCGGGCGCTGCGCGAGAACGAGGACGTGGCCGAGTTCTACCTCGGCATCGGCGGCGGCAACCGCAAGAGCTTCCGCGATGTGAAGTCCTACAAGCGTCGCAAGCGCTGGCTGGCATAGGTTGGGTTAGAGCCGAAGGACCCGTAACCCAACGCAGGCGCCGGCGAAATGTCGGGATTACGCTGCTTCGCGGCCAACCCGACCTGCGAGCCGTCCGGGGGGAGCATGGGATCGGTGCACAAGCTGAACGGCGCGAGTGCGGCGTGGCCCGAGATCACCCTCGTCACCTCGCCCGGCGGCACCCTCACCCTGGTGGCCGGAGCCATCGCGTTTACGGTCGTGGGCGCCGCCATGGCGTTCGGCTGGTTCGATGGCATCGAGCCCTGGAGCAAGGGCTGGCTCGCAGGCTGGGCGTGCCTTGTCTTCTTCCCCGTCTGCGCCGTCCTCGGCCTCAGGCAGGCGCTGACGGGCGGCCCGGTCATCGCCATCGGCCCGCGCGGCATCCGCGACACGCGCATCTCGCCCGACTTCATCCCCTGGACCGCCATCGCCGGCATCTCCGAGAGCTCGGTCAGGGGCACGCACTTCCTGGTGCTGCGCATCGACCCGGCGTTCGAGGCCACCATGACGCTGAGGCCGCTGGCGCGCCTCGGCCGCCGGGGAAACGCCGCCCTGGGCTGGCGCGGCTACGGCGTCGCCGCTGCCGGCCTCAAGGGCGGCTTCAAGGCGCTCAAGCAGGCAGTCGAGGACGGCCTCGCCCGCAGTCGCGCCGCCGAGCACCCCCTTGGCCACAGCCACGACGGTTGACGAGGCGGACGCCCGTCGGCAAGAACGCGCGCGGACGCTACACTCAACCCGCGCACGGGTCCGGCCGCACGGGCAACGGCCATGGAGAATTGCCGCATGTCGGACATGCCTTATCTTGACCAGCTGGAGACGCGCGACCCCGAGCAGCGCGAGCTGGCTCAGTTCAACCTCCTCGCCGACCTGATCCGCAACGCCATGGCCGCCGCTCCCGGGTGGGCGGAGCACCTCAAGGGCGCCGATGCGGCCGCCATCACCTCGCGCGAGGCCCTCGCCGGGCTCCCGGTGCTGCGCAAGTCGGCGCTGCACGTATTGCAGGCGCGGCGCCTGCCGTTCGGCGGGTTTGTCACCACCCCGGTGACCGAGGTGGCGCGCGTGTTCATGTCGCCAGGGCCGATCTTCGAGCCCGAGGGACGCGCGGAGGACTGGTGGCGCTCGGCGCGCGCGCTGTACGCGGCCGGCGTGCGCAAGGGCGACATCGTGCACAATACCTTCGCCTACCACCTGACGCCCGGCGGCTGGCTCCTCGATGCCGGCGCCCGCGCGCTCGGTTGCCCCGTGATCGCCGCCGGCCCCTCCAACACCGAGCAGCAGATCGAGGCGATCCAGGCGCTCAAGCCCTCCGTCTACGTGGGCGTGCCGGACTATCTCAAGGTCCTGCTCGACAAGGCCCGCGACGCCGGCAAGGACGCGACCTCGTTTAAGCGCGCGGTGATGGGCGGCGGGGCGCTCTACCCCTCCCTCAGGGCCGAGTACAGGCAGCGCGGGGTGCTGGCGTTCCAGACCTACGCCACCGCCGATCTCGGCGTGATCGCCTACGAGAGCCCGGCCCTGGAGGGCATGATCGTGGACGAGGGCGTGATCGTGGAGATCGTGCGCCCCGGCACCGGCGACCCTGTCCCCTCCGGTGAGGTCGGCGAAGTGCTCGTCACCGCCTTCAACCGCGACTATCCGCTGATCCGCTTCGCCACCGGCGACCTGTCCGCCGTGCTGCCCGGCGTCAGCCCGTGCGGGCGCACCAACATGCGCATCAAGGGCTGGATGGGCCGCGCCGACCAGACCACCAAGGTCAAGGGCATGTTCGTGCACCCCGAGCAGGTGGCCGAGGTGGCCAAGCGCCATGCCGGCGTGGGCCGCGTGCGCCTGGTCGTGGCCCGCTCCGGCGAGCAGGATGTCATGACGCTGCGCGCCGAGGCTGCCGACGATGCCGGGCTGAAGGCCAAGCTGGCCGAGACGCTGCAGGCCGTCACCAAGCTGCGCGGCGAGGTGGAACTCGTCCCTCCCGGCGCCCTCCCCAACGATGGCAAGGTCATCGCCGACGAGCGCAAGTACGACTGAAGCCGGGTCAGGCTCCTGCCAGTTCCACCCAAACGGGCACGTGGTCGGACGGCTTCTCCCAGCTGCGGGTGAACTTGTCGATGCCGGCAGCGTCGAGGCGGTCGGTCGCCTGCGGCGACATCAGGATATGGTCGATGCGGATGCCATGGTCCTTCTGCCAGGCGCCGGCCTGGTAGTCCCAGAAGGTGTAGACGCCGGGCTCCGGGTGGCAGGCGCGCACCGCGTCGGTGAGGCCCAGGTTGACGAGCGCACGGAACGCGGCCCGGGTCTCGGGCTGGAACAGCGCGTCGCTTGCCCAGGCCTGCGGGTTCCTGGCGTCCATCGGCTCCGGGATCACGTTGAAATCGCCGACGATGCAGAGCGGCTCCTCCAGCCGCAGCAGGCCCGCCACGTGCTCCTGCAGGCGGCGCATCCAAGCCAGCTTGTAGGCGAATTTGTCGGTGCCGATGGGGTTGCCGTTGGGCAGGTAGAGGTTGGCGATGCGCACCACGCCGCCATTGTCCGATTCTGGGCGCGGCACCACCGCCTCGATGTAGCGCGAGTGGGTGTCGGCTGCGTCGCCCGGCAGGCCCTTCACGGCCACCTCATCGAGCGGGCGCTTGGAGAGAATGGCGACGCCGTTGAAGCCCTTCTGGCCGTGCACGGCGACGTTGTAGCCGAGACCTTCGAACGCCTCGGCGGGGAATGCCTCGTCGGTGCACTTGATCTCCTGGAAGCAGGCTACATCGGGGCCGGTCTCCCTGAGCCAGGCCAGCGCCCCGTCGAGCCGGGCTTTCACACCGTTGATATTCCAGGTGGCGATTTTCATGCCCGCTTCTTGGACTCGGGCGGCCCCCTGCGCAAGCGCGAATGTGCTGTATTCCCCGCTCTCGCCTTCGGCCCCGATCCGCGCTATCCATCGCGGTAGAGGCCACGCTTGAACGGCGGTGGCGAAATTCGTTTCGTCTGGGGGAGTTGCACACAATGATTGCTCATACAGATGAGAAGAAGAAATCCGACCTGCGCCAGGTCCTCGCCCGGCACCTCCAGAAATTCCCCAAGTCGCCGATAGCTGCGGTGATCGACTCGCCCGACATCCAGGCCCGGCTCGCGCGCTTCGACGCGGCGGACCACATCGCCGTCAAGAAGCAGAAGTCCCACCTCAGCATCGGCAGGACTGCCCTCTGGGCCACCATGCTCGGCACCGTCGCTGGTGCCATCGCGCTGCTGCCCATCGAGAAGCACATCGTGGGTTGGCCACGTGCGGTTATCGAAGGGTTCCAGGCGGTGGCTCTGCTCTTCGGCTTTCTCGGCTCCACCTTCTGCCCATCGTCCCACCACTGGAGGGCGGCGCGCGCGACAGCCGAGGCGGCGCGTGCCGACGTGTTCCGCGCCATCGTGCGCGCCGGAGCTGGCGCCAGGGACCTGCTCGTCCCGGCACTCGACTGCTTCAAGGACGCCCATCTCGACCGGCAGCTCAGCTTCTTTCGGGATCGCAGCACGCAGTTCCGCCGCGCCCTATTCTGGCTCACGCCCTACCGCCTGGTCGCCTACGTGCTGCGGGGGCTTGTGGTGCTGTTCGCCGTGCTCGTTTTTGTGAACCTGGCACAGACGCTCGGCCAGTATTGGTCGTTCCTCAAGACGCTTGGGGAGTGGCTGCAGACGGGGCTGCAGCAGTGGCTCCAGATCGACGAACCGGGTCGCTGGCAGCTCGGTTTCGGCGTGATGGCCACGGGCATCCTGGCCTTCACGACGGCGCGCGTCTTCATGGACCGCAGCAGCGAGAACGTCGAGCGCTACCGCCGGGCGGTGCAGGAGGTGGAAACGCTGAAGCGCGTCGAGCTGCCCAAGGCCGAGGCCGAGGCCGCCGCCGGAAATGCGAGCTACGTGCTGGCCTTCTGCGAGAGCGTGCAGTCCGTTCTGTCGAGCGAGCACCAGGCTTGGTTGTATGGAGGCGGCACCGAAGGCGGCGGTGCCTCTGCGAACTAATCGGCTATCGCCTGGTACGTCGCAGCGAACGTCTCGGCATGGTTGCCGTAGACGTCGCTGTCGTTGCACACGAGGTAACCGTTGCGCGATCGCTGGCGCTCGCCCCAGGGTGCCACGATGTCGAAGCCACCGGCCAGGCGGATGGCCTGGATGACCCCTTTGGCGCGGTAGACTGCGCCGAGCTCATTCTCCGCACCGGTCGGCTCGTACAGGTCGGCGAACCGTTCGGCCAGGATGACATATGAGTTCACGCGACCATCGCCGTCGCGCAGGATTTGCTGTTGCTCGCCCAGATTCGTCGCGATCCAGTCGCCCGGCCGGGCCGCGTTGGTGGTCTCCTTGCCGTTCCAATGGGTCTCGACCTTCTGGGGCTTCGAAGCCTGCCGCGCGGCGATGAAACCCACCTTGCGGGCGCGAAGGACGATAGCGCCGGCCTCCGCGACAATGCGACCGAAATCGGCAGGGGTCAGAGTGGTATCCGCTTCCAGGCGAAGATCACCCCCCGCGGCGCCCTTGCGTAAATTCCTCAACAACGTGCCCTTGCGAAATATCCTGAACATAGGTGCTACCCAATACCATGGCGGATTCCTGCTGCAGGCCCGATCTCCGCTTGCTACAACGCGCACGATAGCACGCTCAAATTGCGGCGTCGCGCGGTAATCTCCCAATATCTGGGCTGAAAAACAATATTCGGAGGAAAATATGGCGGGCGAGACTGAAACGATCAAGGTATTCCTCAGCGCAGGGTCCGCCTACACCGCCGAGCAGGAAAATTTCATAAGCGTATTGGAGGACTTCTTACTAAGAAACGACTGCAAGCCGGTTACGATCGGGCACAGCGTCTTCTCGTCGACTCAGCCTATTCGGGCAACCCGAGAGGAAATGCAGAGCTGCGACGCCGCCGTCATCCTCGCATTCGCCCGGTACGAGATCGAGAAGGGAGCCGAATTTCCCGGATCGTCGAAAGAGAGGCGGATCGACGGATCGAGGATACCGACCGTATGGAATCAGCTTGAGGGCGGCATGGCCTACGGTTTGACGCTGCCGATGCTGATCCTGGTCGAGAAGGAGCTCACCCGGCAAGCCGTCCTCAGCGACAGGATGGAATGGTTCCCCCAGGTCATCGATTTGGACCCGGCCATCCTGAAGGACAAGGTATTCATCGGGATTTTCGAGGACTGGAAAAGAAGAGCGAGGGAGCACGCCCTCGAACGCAAGAAGAAGTCCGACAAGCCGAGGCTGACCGACTGGACGATTTCGGAGTTGATAAGAGCAATCGGTGTGGGAACCGCCTTCAGGCTGATTGCAATGCTTGGCTCACTGCTCGCGACGGCATTCTATGCGGGCTTCTGGGCGGCCCTGAAATTCGGGCACCTCATGTAAGGCATTCGCCACCCGCGCGCGGCCAACGCCTTGACGCCGCGCAAGCCACGACCCAGAGGACCTCAGATCGAGAAGCTCGTACCGCAGCCGCAGGATGCCGTGGCATTGGGGTTCTTCACGCGGAACGCCGCGCCCATCAGGTCCTCGACGAAGTCGATCTCGGAGCCGCTGAGCAGCGCCAGCGAGACCGGATCCACCAGCACCCGGGCGCCGGCCTTCTCGATGACCAGATCGTCCGCGGCGCGGTCGGCCACCAGGTCGAACCGGTACTGGAAGCCCGAGCAGCCGCCGCCCTCGACGCTGACGCGCAGCATGGGGGTGGCGGGCTCGCCGGCCACGATCTGGGCGATGCGGCGGGCGGCGCGGTCGGAGACGGTGATGGCGGCTTCACTCATGTGACATCCCGCTGTGGTCTTGTTATGCAGCCTTTGATTCACAAGGCGGATCCACGATTCGCATGAAGCGCATCCGCATCCTTAATAGATAGGGCCATGGCCGATCCTGTCAAACCGGGGCACCGCATGACAGAGCCCGCCGCGACGCCGGGCCTGCAGTCCTTGCCGGCTGGCTGCCGCGACACCGGGCCGGCGCGCCCCGTGGCGCCCTACGCCACCCAGGCCGGCGAGAGCGCCGGGCGGCTGCACCCGGAGCCAGGCTGCCCCATGCGCACCCCTTTCCAGCGCGACCGCGACCGCATCATACACGCCACGGCCTTCCGGCGGCTTACCTACAAGACCCAGGTGTTCCTGTTCCACGAGGGCGACCACTACCGCACGCGCCTGACCCACAGCCTGGAAGTGGCGCAGATCGCGCGCGCCATCGCCCGCATGCTGGCCCTGGACGAGGACCTCGCCGAGGCGCTGGCGCTCGCCCATGACCTCGGCCACCCGCCGTTCGGCCATGCCGGCGAGCGGGCGCTCGACCGCTGCCTCGCCGACTGCGGCGGCTTCGATCACAACGCGCAGTCGCTGCGGGTGGTGACCGAGCTCGAGCGGCGCTATCCCGATTTCGACGGCTTGAATCTCTCCTGGGAGACGCTTGAGGGCCTGGTCAAGCACAATGGCCCGCTCACCGCGCGTGACGGCAGTCCGGCCGGCCGCCATCGCGAGCATGGCCTGCCGCACGCGATCGCGCTTTATGGGCAGAGTCAGGATCTCGAGCTCTGGAGCTTCGCCAGTACCGAGGCCCAG
>DATMZP010000405.1:0-4262 GCA_035573595.1 Hyphomicrobiaceae bacterium | reverse complement strand
TTCATGCGGCGGGCCAGCACCTCGTGCATCATGGCGTAGTCGTCGCCGGGGGTGAGGCCCTCGGTCTTGATGTTGAACTTTCGGTACTGGTTCTTCACGAAGCCGTCCGGGCCGCCGACGATCATGGCGCCAACCGCGTTGGTGCCCATGATGTGGCTGTTGTCGAACACCTCGATGCGCCGGGGCGTGCGCGCGAGGCCGAAGCGATCGCGCAAGCCCTCCAGCAGCGTACGCTGCGAGGAGCTCTCCGCCAGCTTGCGGGCGAGCGCCTCGCGCGCGTTCTGCAGGGCGTGCTCCACTACGCCGGTCTTGGCGCCACGCTGGGGCACGCGGATCTCGACCTTGCGCTCCACCTTGGTGGACAGCGCGTCGGCCAGCAGATCGCGGTTGGGCAGCTCGTGCGACAGCAGGATCAGCCGCGGCACCGGCTTGTCGTCGTAGAACTGGGCGATGAAGCTCTCCAGCACGTCCTCCACGCCGATCGACTTGTCGGCACGCGGGAAGTAGGCGCGGTTCCCCCAGTTCTGACCGGAGCGGAAGAAGAACACCTGCACGCAGGTCTGCCCGCCGTCCTGGTGGGCGGCGAACACGTCCGCCTCCTCGATGCCCTCGGGGTTGATGGCCTGGTCGGCGGTGACGTGCGCCAGGGCCCACAGGCGGTTGCGGAACTTGGCGGCCTGCTCGTAATCCTGCCGGTCGGACGCCTCCTGCATCAGGCGCTGGTACATCTGGCGCACGTTCTGGCTCTCGCCACGCAGGAAGCGCGTCGCCTCCTCCACCAGCGTCTTGTACTCGTCGAGCCCGATCTCGCCGGTGCACGGCGCGGAGCAGCGCTTGATCTGGTGGAGCAGGCAGGGGCGCGTCCGGCTGTCGAACACGGCATCGGAGCAGGAGCGCAAGAGGAACGCGCGCTCCAGCATGTTGATGGTGCGGCCGACGGCCCCGGCCGAGGCGAACGGGCCGAAGTACTCGCCCTTGCGCTTGCGCGCGCCGCGGTGCTTCAGGATCTGCGGCGCGCGGTGGTCGCCGGTGATCAGGATGTAGGGGAACGACTTGTCGTCGCGCAGGTAGACGTTGTAGCGCGGGCGGAAGCGCTTGATGAGGTTGGCTTCCAGCAGCAGCGCCTCGGCCTCGGTGCGGACGGTGACGAACTCCATCGCCGCCGTGTTCGCGATCATGCGCGTGATGCGGTTGGTGTGGTTGCCCGCGCGCGCGTAGCTCGTCACGCGCGCCTTGAGGCTGCGGGCCTTGCCGACGTAGATGACGGTGCCGGCGGCATCGAGCATGCGGTAGACGCCCGGCGAGCCCGGCAGGTTCTTCAGGTACTGGGCGATGACGTGCGGGCCGGTTAGGAGGCCTGCGGGCTCGCCCGGCTGCGGAGCAGCGGACGACGCAGGCGCCAGCAGCACCGCGCGCGTGTTTTTCAGCGGCATGTCCCTGACTTAGGCGCCATCGGCCGGCCGGTCCAGTGGGGGGCCGTTCGATCCTGTCAGCATCGCGGGTTGGGCAGGGCCGTAGGGCGGATTAGGCGATAGCCGTAATCCGCCATTGCGCGGCGGATCGGCGGATTACGGGCTTCGCCCTAATCCGCCCTACGGCTGCAGGCGCTTTCGCATCGGGTGGCCCATGGTCAGGCCGAAGCCTTTCACCGGCGGGCCAGAGTCTGTGAAGCCGGCGGCGCGATAGAAGGGCAGCGCCGTCGACGTGCTCTGAAGCGTGAGGAGCGGGAGGCCGAGACTGGCAGCCCGCGCCTCGATGCCTCGTATCAGCGCCTTACTGACGCCGCGGAAGCGGGCATCGGGCGAGACGTAGTTCAGGAGGACCTCGCCCGCAGTCGACATGGCAGCGACACCCAGGATCGCGCCTCCATCGTCGGCCACGAGGACGTGGTGGGTGCGAATCCAGGCGCGCGCGTTGGCTGGAGTCTTGTTGGCAAGCCACCCCGCAATCGTGCCCGGTTCGCACTGATGATCGAGGACGCACAGCTCGACGATCGAGCGGCGAATGACCGCGCAGGCCTCGTCGGCGTCTTGCTCACAGGCATCCCGCACGCGCATGGTGGCACCCCTGGCAAACAGCGGAGACTCCTCGCATGGCTCAGTACAAGCTGCACTGCTTCTGTCAGTCGGGCAATTCCTACAAGGTGGCGCTCTATCTGCAGTGCGCCGGCCTCGACTGGGAGCCTGTGCTCGTCGACTACTTCAACGGCGAGACGCGCGACCCCAAGTGGCGCGAAACCGTGAACGAGATGGGCGAGGCGCCAGTGCTGGACGACGGTGCCATGCGGCTGGCGCAGTCGGGCGTCATCCTGAGCTACCTGGCCGAGAAGACCGGCAAGTTCAGGTCGACGGGGGAGGCCCAGCGCCTGGAGGCGCTGCGCTGGATGCTGTTCGACAATCACAAGTTCACCAGCTATTTCGCGACCTATCGCTTCATGAAGTCCTTCATGAAGCAGGAGCCGGACCTTGGCGTCATGGCGTTCCTCAAGGGCCGCTTCGACGGCGCGCTGGCCATCGTCGAAAGCCACCTCGGCCAATCGCGGTTCATGGCCGGGGATGAGCCCACCATCGCCGACTTCTCGCTCGCCGGCTACATGTTCTACCCGCCCGAGGAGAGCGGCTATGACTGGCCCAAGTCCAACCCGAACCTGGCGGCATGGATCGAGCGCATGCGCGCGCTGCCCGGCTGGAAGGGGCCGTACGAGCTGATGCCGGGCCAGCGCATCGAGCCGCTGCGATAGCCGCTGGCGCTCCTACGCCGGCTTCGATATCGCATCGAGCCGCTGCAGCGCGTCCTGCGCAAGCTTTCGGGTGAGCTCGGCCGCGTCGCTCTCGCATGCCAACGCCGCCGCCTGTCCGCTCCACAGCGAGGAGAAGTCGCTGCGGCCGGCTTCCTCGGCCTTGGCCTTCAGCGGCGCCAGGGCGCCGCCGGCCGTCGGGAAGGCGGGCGCAAGCTCCGATATCGGGCCAAGCTCGCGCATCAGACGATTGATCAGGCCACGCGCGGGCCTGCCGCTGAAGAGGTTGGTGAGCGCGGTCCGATCGTCGCGCGCGGCGCTCAGGGCCGCGCGGTGCAGGTCGGTGATGGTCGCCTGGGGCGTGAAAAGATAGGCCGTGCCGACCTGCACGCCCGATGCCCCGAGCGCGAAGGCTGCCGCGATGCCGCGCCCATCCCCGACGCCGCCGGCAGCGACGACAGGCACCTTCACAGCATCAACGACCTGCGGCACCAGGGCGAAGGTGCCCGCCTGGGTGGCGATGTCGCTCGCCAGGAACATGCCGCGATGGCCGCCAGCCTCGTTGCCCTGCGCGATGATCGCGTCGCAGCTGTTGGCCTCGAGCCAGCGAGCCTCCTCCACCGTGGTGGCTGAGCCGATAACGAGGCAGCCGGCTGCCTTCACACGGTCCAGCAATGCCCGCTTGGGAAGGCCGAAATGAAAGCTTACGACTTCAGGCTTGAGGTCCTCCATGATCTCGCACATCGCCTCATCGAACGGCGCGCGGTTGACGGCAGGCGCCGAGGCATCGGCATCGAGGCCAAGCTCGATGTAATACGCCTTGAGACCGCCCCTCCAGGCCGCTTCGCGCTGTGGATCGGGCGCGGGCGGCATGTGGCAAAAGAAGTTGACGTTGATCGGCTTGGCCGTGCGCTGGCGGATGACACCGATCTCGGCCCGCACCTTGGCGGCGTCGAGCATGGCGCACGGTAGCGAGCCGAGGCCGCCCGCCTCGCTCACCGCAATCGCCATGGCCGAGCCGTTGGCGCCCGCCATCGGCGCCTGGATGATCGGCAGGTCGATGCCGACGAGGTCCAGCAGTCTGCGGTCCGGCCACATGAGAGGCTTCCCTGATCACGGGTGACGCCCAACACTACTCCGGACGCCACCTCGTGTCGCTTGACCCGTCTTCATGTTTCGGTGAACCTGCTCGCACATCGAGGAAAAGAAGTCCCATGCACTTCGCCCTCACCGAGGAACAGGCCGCAATCCAGGAGACGGCGCTCGCCTTCGCCAAGGAGCGCATCGCGCCCAGTGCGGCGGAGTGGGACGAGACGGGCCACTTCCCTGTCGATGTGATCCGGGAGACGGCGGGGCTCGGCATGGCCGCCATCTACGTGCCGGCCGAGCAGGGCGGCTCGGGGCTGACGCGCATGGACGGGGCGCTGATCATGGAGGCGCTGGCCTATGGCTGCCCGGCCATCGCCGGCTACGTCTCGATCCACAACATGGTGGCCTGGATGCTGGGCAAGTACGGCTCGGCCGG
>DATMZP010000404.1:0-2678 GCA_035573595.1 Hyphomicrobiaceae bacterium | reverse complement strand
CCCGCCCGGCTGTGGCGCAGGCGGCCCTCCGCCGGCCCGGCCGAGGAGCACGCCAATCTTGCACCACGGGTCGCCGAGGCCGCTATCGCCCCGGTTGCGGCGGCGGCGCCCCAGAGGATGATCGACGATGGCGCCCGCAGTTCCAGTCCCGCGGTGTCAGGCGAGCTGACCGAGGATCGACCTAGGTTCCTGAGCCGGCGCTGATTGCGAGCCGGCCAGTCGCGGGTCCACGCCGGCATCCGAACGCCGGGGTGCCTGCAAAAGCCGGGGTGCCTGCAAAAGGAGAGGAAACGCCAGAATGACCACGCTCAAGGGCAAAACCCTGTTCATCACCGGCGCCAGCCGCGGCATCGGCCTTGCGATCGCGCTGCGTGCCGCCCGCGACGGTGCCAACGTCGCCGTCGCCGCAAAGACGACGGAGCCGCATGCCAAGCTGGAGGGCACGATCTACACGGCGGCCGAGGAGATCGAGAAGGCCGGTGGCAAGGCGCTGCCAATCGTTTGTGACATCCGCTTCGAGGACCAGGTGCAGGTGGCGGTGGCCAAGACCGTGGAGACGTTCGGCGGCGTCGATATCTGCGTCAACAACGCCAGCGCCATCTCGCTGACGCCGTCCACGGCCACCGACATGAAGCGTTACGACCTCATGCACGGCATCAATGCCCGTGGCACCTTCCTGGTGTCCAAGACCTGCATCCCGCACCTCAAGCAGGCCGCCAACCCGCACATCCTGACGATCTCCCCGCCGCTCGACATGAACGTGAGGTGGTTCGCCCCGCACGTGGCCTACACGATGGCCAAGTTCAACATGAGCATCGTTGCGCTCGGGCTGTCCGGCGAGCTCAAGGCCGATGGGATCGCAGCCAACACGCTGTGGCCGCGCACCACCATCGCCACCGCGGCCGTGCGCAACCTGCTGGGCGGCGATGCCCTGGTCCGCCGCTCGCGCACGCCCGACATCATGGGCGATGCGGCGCACGTGATCCTCACGCAGGATGCCAGGACCTTCACGGGGCGCTTCTGCATTGACGACACGCTGCTCTACGAGCACGGCGTGCGCGATTTCGAGAAGTACCGCGTGGACCCGAGCCTGGAGCTGGCCCCCGACTTCTTCGTGCCGGACTCGATCCCGCCGCCGCCCGGCGTCAGCCTGGGAACGCGCATGCGGTAGCTAGTACGATCCGCCGCGCGCCGTTCTGGAGATGATGGCCTCGGTCGCCGCGTCCGGGCCATACTCGTGCGTGGGGGAGACGCTGAGCAGCTCAATGAGCTTGGAGCGCGCCCGGTTGACGCGGCTCTTGATGGTGCCCACCGCGCAGCCCGAGATCTCCGCCGCTTCCTCGTAGGAGAAGCCGGCGGCGCCCACCAGCACCAGCGCCTCGCGCTGGTCGGGCGGCAGGGCGTCCAGCGCCCTGCGGAAGTCCTGCATGTCGAGGTGGCCCGGCTGCTCCGGGTGCACCGAGAGATCGGCCGCCTTGATGCCGTCGCGGTCCTCCACCTCGCGGCGCCGGCGGCGGCAGTCCGAGAAGTAGGTGTTGCGCAGAATGGTGAAGAGCCAAGCGCGCAGGTTGGTGCCTTCCTGGAAATCGTCGATGTTATTCCAGGCCTTAAGCAGGGTCTCCTGCACGAGGTCGTCGGCACGCTCGATATTGCCGCACAGGGATACGGCGAATGCGCGCAGGTTGGGCACCAGGCGCAACATGCCGTCCTTTACCGCGCCGGACACGCTACTCACCGAGACTTCTCCTTGTCCTTGCTCTCCAGCTTGGCCAGCAGCGTAACAAAGCGCTCCGGCACCGGCTCGTCCGCGACATCGGTAAAGGCGTCTCGCAGGAGGCGGCCGATCTGCGCCTGCACCATGCGGTCCAGCATGGCCGGGGGCCTCTCGGAAGCTTGGAGGATACGATCTGGGGGTGGCATGGCGACCGGTGACGGAACGTGAACTCGATCCGCGCTGTGTACGATCCGAAGCTGCGGCTGGTTCGTCCTCCCCGATGATTTTGCTTGTTGACTCAACTGTTTGTGATCGTCGGCCGGATTATCTTGCACTGTTGGCAGCGGCTCGGCAGTTCCAATGTTCGTCATCTCCCTCCCTCCCCAGGTGCATGCGGTCCCGCTTGAACAAACCCCCAAGACCGTCGGAAGGTTCCAGGCGGGGAACGGCGCAGCCTCCTCACGCGTTGTCGCAGGATAGGGCAGCCTAGGCCCCGCTGCCGGAGGGAGGGATATGTCCATCGCGGAAAGAGTTAATGCGGACCTGCCGTTCCTGCGGCGGTTCGCCCGCTCGGTCACCGGCAGCCAGGAGGCGGGCGATGCGGCCGTGGTGTCCACGCTGGAGACTATCGTCGCCGATCCTACGGTGCTGGACCAGGGGCTGTTGCCGCGTGTCGCCCTCTATCGAGCGTTCCTAAAGACCCTGAACGACGGGGCAGCGGCGCCAGCGGCCAGTGCCGCCGGCGGTCATGACGACCCGCGTCACGCCGCCCTGAAGGCAGCCGAGCGCAAGCTCCAGACCCTGGCGCTCAAGGCCCGGCAGGCCTTCTTGCTTGTGGCGGTGGAAGAGTTCAGTTCAGCCGATGCCGCGCGTGCCATGAACGTAAGCGAGGCGGAGTTGCAGGCCCTGATCGACGAGGCTGGGCGCGACATCGCGCGGCAGGTGGCCACCGACGTGGTCATCA
>DATMZP010000403.1:0-9395 GCA_035573595.1 Hyphomicrobiaceae bacterium | reverse complement strand
GAATCTTCTTGTCGATCGAGCCGTCCTTCTTCTTCGCCGTGTGCTCCATGACGACGACGACGCGCTCGACGCCGGCGACGAGGTCCATCGCCCCGCCCATGCCCTTCACCATCTTGCCGGGGATCATCCAGTTGGCGAGGTCGCCGGTCTCGGAGACCTGCATGGCGCCGAGGATGGCGAGATTGATGTGGCCGCCGCGGATCATGCCGAAGCTGTCGGCGGAGGAGAAGAAGCTCGAGCCCGGCAGCGTCGTCACGGTCTGCTTGCCGGCGTTGATTAGATCAGCGTCGACTTCGTTCTCGGACGGGAAGGGACCTATGCCGAGCAGGCCGTTCTCGGACTGCAGCATGACGGTCATGCCGTCGGGAATGTAGTTGGCGACCAGCGTCGGCAGGCCGATGCCGAGATTGACGTAGTAGCCATCGCGCAGCTCCTTGGCGGCACGCTCGGCCATCTGCTCGCGGGTCCAAGCCATTTGGGGTGCTCCGTAGGGAATCTGGTCAGTGGTCAGTCGTGAGTGGTCAGTGGTCATACCTGTCATCCCGGACGGAGCGATGCACGCCGCAGGCGGGCAGCGCTCCGATCCGGAATCTTGCGGGGCGTGCGCCGGACTCATTCTCACAAGGTCCCGGACAGCCTCGCTGCGCTCGGCTTCCGGGATGATGGGTGACTGGCGGCATCACGCTCTTCGCACGGTCCGCTGCTCGATGCGCTTCTCAGGGGTCGCGTTGAGAACGATGCGCTGCACGAAGATGCCGGGCGTATGGATCTGGTCGGGGTCAAGCTCTCCGGTGTCGACCAGGTGCTCGACCTCGGCGATGGTGGTCTTGCCCGCCGCCGCAACGTTCGGATTGAAGTTCCGCGCCGTCATCCGGTAGATGAGGTTGCCTGACGTGTCGCCCTTCCAGGCCTTGACCAGCGACACGTCGGCCTTGAGCGACCGCTCGAGGATGTACTTCTGCCCGTCGAACTCGGCGACCGGCTTGCCCTCGGCCACCACCGTGCCGTAGCCCGTCTTGGTGTAGAAGGCCGGGATGCCGGCGCCGCCAGCCCGCAACTTCTCGGCCAGCGTACCCTGCGGCGTGAATTCGAGCTCCAGCTCGCCCGCGAGATACTGGCGCTCGAACTCCTTGTTCTCGCCGACGTAGGAGGAGATCATCTTCTTGATCTGGTGCGTTTCGAGCAGCAGGCCGAGCCCGAAGCCGTCGACGCCGGCATTGTTGGAGATGGCGGTGAGGTTCTTGACGCCCGAGTCGCGCACCCCGGCGATCAGTGCCTCGGGAATGCCGCACAGGCCGAAGCCGCCGACGGCCAGCACCATCCCGTCCTTGATGACGCCGCCGAGTGCCGCCTTGGCACTGGGATAGACCTTGTTCACCGCAACAACCTCGCTCCTGTCGGCATGCCTCCACGCCGTTCATGCCGCTTCTTTGTCCTTGCCTACAAACTGAAGTCGGCAGACGTCCAAGTCAATGTGACAGACGGATGCCGAACCGCCGGCCGCTTGCACGTCCCCTCCGACAGCCCGGCGGAAAAGGCGCTCAACGTCTTCCAGGCTGAGCGGCTTCGTCCCGCACCCACAGCCGCTTCTCGTTGGGAAATCTCGCAAATTTCAGCTTCCGCCGACTCCGGCATGGGACCGGACCCAAGCGTGCCGCGGGCCAAAGCCAACGGCGGACAACTGGGCTGAAACCCTTGCACCGGGGCGCGGCGAATTGTATTAGCTTTGGCGGTGCGCAGGCGAAGCATCGCGCAAGGATGCGCCTTCTGATCGGGGCGATATTGGCGCGAGTGCCGGGGGTTAGGCAACGCCGTGGGGTCTTTGCGCCCATGAGTGGCAACACCGTCATCCGGCGCCTCCGCAAGCCGGCGCTCGCCTTGGGGGCCTGCGTGGGGTTCGGGGTGCTGGCGCCCATGTACCTCGCGGAGCGCGCCAGCGACGATTCGTTCGCCGGCTCGGCCGTCCTCGCCTCGCCCCGCGACCTCTACGTGATCACGGTGCCTGTTCGGCTCAGTAGCGCGCCAGACCTCACGCTCAACCGGGCCGTCATCTACGACTACGGCCAGTCGGTGCCGCCGGGCGGGGTATCGCAGGTCGTGCTGGACGGGCCGGTCCTTTCTCTCAACGCCGCCGGCCTCGGCGCCACCGAAGGACCCGGCGGTATCGAGGCCGAGCCCGTGCCGCCGCTGATCCAGCAGATCGGGGCGCTTGGCTTCGATGTCGTCGCCATCCGCCGGGGCACTTTGCACGTCGTCATGGGCGACGGCGACGTGGAGACGCTGACCGACATCCAGGCCGAGGTGAAGAAAGACCGCCGGGGCCAGATCGCCAGCCAAGGCAGCTTCACCGTCCGCGGCCAGCGGCTCGCTTTCGACACCACCTTCGGCCAACCCGACAAGACGCAGCCGCAGCGCTGGCCGCTGCAGGTGTCCTTCAAGGCGAGCCTGCTGCAGGGCACCTTCAACGGCCACGCCGACTTGAGCGAGGGCCTGCAACTCGTGGGCCAGACCGAGCTCGCCATCACCAGCCTGCGCCGCGTGGGGCGCTGGTTCGGGCTGCCGCTCTATGTCACCGAGGGCTTCAACGCCACCACGGTCAAGGGCGACCTCACCTGGGCGCGCCGGTCCCTCGCCTTCGAGAAGGCACGCATTGCGGTGGACGGCAACGAGGGTAACGGCCGGCTCGCACTGAACCTTGCCGGCGACCGGCCGCTGCTGGAGGCGACGCTCGATTTCGCCAACCTCAACTTGACGCCCTACCTCGACGCGGCGCGCACCCAGCTGTTCGGCTTCGAGCTGCCGGTGACGTGGGGGGCTTCCTTCGACACCTCCCTGCCGATGATCCGCTACCTCGACGCGGACATGCGGATCTCGGCCAATCGCATCGCGCTCAAGGACCTCGGCTTCGGCCAGGGCGGGGCGACTGTCACCGCCCAGGCCGGCAAGCTGCGCGCCGACATCGCCGAGGTGGAGCTCCCGTCCGGGGGTTCGCTGAGCGCCCAGGTGACGGCCATCATGACCGAGGCGGTGCCGCGCTACGCCGTGCGCGCCAAGGTCGAGAGCCTGGAGATGGGCCCCGCGACCGCCAGGCTGCTCGGCTCGCCGGCGCTGACCGGGCGCGCGGGCCTCACGTTCGACCTCACGAGCACCGGCTACACGCTGACCGAGCTGACACGGCGCCTTTCTGGCAAGGCCGCGCTATCGATGCCCGAGGGCGGGCGGCTGGCGCTCGACCTGAGAGCCGTGCGCCAGGCGGCCAAGGCGGGCCAGCGCGGCTGGGCGGCGCTGGCCAGGTCCCATACCAACGTCGAGCGGCTCGAGGCGCGCTCCCTCATCATCGACGGTGTCGCCTTCGCCGAGGACATCCAGGCCCGCGCCGGCGACTTGGCGCTGGCTCTGGCGGGTCGGCTTGGCCTGGTGGACGGCAACATGGACGCCCGCCTCGTGCTCAAGCCTGGCGCTCCCTCCGATGCGTCTCAGAAGCCGGCCGACGCCGGTGCGAGCGAGGTCGTCACCCTCCGCGGCCCCTGGCCCGACCCGATGCTGCGCGCCGAGGACAGCGACGCCACGGCGCGGCCGGCGCCCTGAGGGGCTGGGCGGCTTCAACCGTGGCGAAGGCGGGCGGGTTTGTGAGACCATGACGTCGGTGAGATCGTCATGGCGGCCGGGTCGGTCCCCTCGCCTCGACCTCTCGATAAAAACGCGCCAGTTTGCTCGGGAGCCTGACCCCGGCTCAGTCCGCTTTGACGAAATCGCCAGCCCGCACGACCTTCCGCTTTCAGCCATGCAGCACGATCCGGCCGGCCACGGACATTCCCACGGACACCACCATGTCCGCGACGCCAACCCGGCTGCCTTGCGCAATGTGCTGGCGCTGACGGGCACGTTCCTCCTGGTCGAGGTGGCGGGAGGCCTCCTCACAGGGAGCCTGGCGCTGCTGTCCGACGCGGCGCATATGTTCACCGACACGGCGGCGCTGGCGATCGCGCTGGCAGCGGCCCGGATCGCCGAGCGCCCGGCCGACTCGCGCCGCACCTTCGGCTACCAGCGCTTCGAGATCCTGGCCGCCACCGCCAACGCGGTGCTGCTGTTCGTGGTGGCCCTCTACATTCTCCGCGAGGGCTGGCGCCGCCTCATCGAGCCGCCGGAGATCCAGTCGCTTGCCGTACTGGCCATCGCCGCCCTGGGCCTCGGCGTCAACCTCGTCGCCATGCGAATCCTGTCGGCGGGGCAGGCGCACAGCGTCAACGTGCGAGGGGCCTACCTGGAGGTGTGGAGCGACGCGCTCGCCTCGGTCGGCGTGCTCATCGGCGCGCTCATCCTGTGGCTCACCGGCTGGACCTGGATCGATACGGCGGTGGCGGCGGGCATCGGGCTATGGGTGCTGCCGCGCGCCTGGTCGCTGCTCAAGGAGACCGTCAACGTGCTGCTGGAAGGCGTGCCCGAGGGCATCGAGCTCGACAAGGTCGCTGGCGCCATTGCCGTCACGCCGGGTGTGGCCGGCGTCCACGACCTCCACATCTGGGCGCTCACCAGCAATGCGCCCAGCCTCTCCGCCCACCTGGTGGTGCATACCGCCGCCGACACCGACGCCGTCCGCATCGCCGTGGCGGAGGCACTGGCCCACCGCTTCCACATCCACCACGTCACCCTGCAGACCGAGCGGGTGGACTGCCGCACGCTGGAGGGGACTGCGGTGGTGCATTGAGCGGCTCTTCGAGTCAGACGCCCCGTCCTTCTGACGCTCGTCAGGGTCCAGCATTTTCAGGCTTGTCGTGGTGCACCGAAGCGCCCGATGATCCCTCCGCGTGCGGGCCAGTCGCAACCAGTCACAATCAGAGCTTCCGGGAGGACCGCCCAGTGGATTCAATGTCTTCACCGTCGTCTCGACCGAGCCGTCGATCTCTCGCCCTGCTCGCTTCGAGTCTGCTCCTGGCAACCGGTGCCGCTCCGCTATGGGGGCAATCGGCTGCCGAATACAAGGACATGGCGCTCGTCGGCGTCCACGATCTGCAGGCGCGCAGCGCCTACCAGCCGACCATCCACCGGCAAGGAGGCCGCTGGATCGCCTATATCGGGCATCACGGCGGCACCAAGGAGGTGCCGAAGCCCCTCAATCCGCTGACCGGTGCGCCGGAATTCAACGGCACGTCGATCCTCGATGTCACCGATCCGCGTGCCCCCAAGTACCTCTTCCATATCCCTGGCGAACAGGGCCTGGCCGAGGAGGGTGGAGCCCAGATGGTGCGCGTGTGCGACGGCAAGACGCTGCCCAAGGGCGATCCCAATGCCGTCTACATGCTGCGCACGTTCGCCAACTCCGCCCACGAGATCTGGAATGTGGCGGATCCGGCCAACCCGAAGCTTGTCACCAAGCTCGGCGGCCTCAAGGGCACGCATAAGAACTGGTGGGAGTGCGATACCGGCATCGCCTACCTGGTGTCGGGCGTGTCGGGCTGGCGCGTGGACCGCATGACCGAGGTGTACGATCTCTCCGACCCGGCAAAGCCCGTCAAGATCCGCGATTTCGGCTTGCCGGGTCAGGAGCCCGGTGCCGCCGGACGCGCCCCGACGCGGCTGCACGGCGCGATATCCACCGGCCCCAAGGGCAATCGCGTCTATTTCGCCTACGGCACCAACGAGGGCGGCATCCTGCAGATCGTCGATCGCGCGAAGCTCCTCAATGGTCCGAAGGAGCCCACCGAGGCGAACCTGCTCTATCCCCAGGTGGGCCGGCTCGACATGTCGCCGCTCACCGGCGCGCACACGACATTTCCGGTGCTGGAGGTGCCGATCCCGGAATTCGACAAGGACAAGGTGGGCAAGGTGCGCAATTTCGTGGCCGTCACGAACGAGCAGATCAAGAACGAATGCCAGGAGCCGCGCCAATTCGTATGGTTCGTGGACGTGACGGTGGAGCGCCATCCGGCGTCGGTCTCGACCTGGGGCGTGCCCGAGGCCTCGGGCGACTTCTGCAGCCGTGGTGGCCGTTTCGGCACGCATGCCTCCAACGAGAGCATGACCGACATCTATTACCGGCGGATCATGTTCTTCTCGCACTTCAATGCAGGGGTGCGGGCAGTGGATATCCGCGATCCTTATCATCCCAAGGAGGTCGCCTACTACATTCCGGCGGTCACGAAGAACACCGACAAGCGCTGCATCACGCTGGAAAACGGCGAGGAGCGCTGCAAGACGGCGATTCAGACCAACAACGTGGAGGTCGACGACCGCGGCTACATCTATGCCGTGGACCGAGCCAATACCGGCCTGCACATCCTGGAGCTGACCGGCGAGGCGCGCAGGATCGCCAATTTTCCGCAATGAGAGCTGGGGTCAGACCCCCTGCGGGTCTGACCCCGTCACCGATAGGCCTCCACGTTGTTGACCGTGTCGAGCGGCACACCGGCCTTGGCGAGCTCCTCGATCAGCCTGGCGGCGATCATGTGCGGCTCGGCGAGGCGCAGCACCACCGCGCGCGAGCGGGCGGGGTCGACCAGCGTGTAGGTTGAGCTGTGGTCGATGGAGTAGCCGCTGTTTTGCGCCACCTTCTCGAAGGTCACGCCGAGCGCCGCTGCCGCCTCGCGAATCTGCTCCATACTCCCGCCAAGCCCGATCAGCCGCGTGTCGAAGGATTGCGTGAAGTCGCGCAGCAGCGGACCCTTGTCGCGCTCCGGATCGACGGTGACGAAAAGCGGCTGGATGTGCGCTGCCGCGTCGCCGATCTGGTCGAGTGCCGTGACCATGGCGGTGAGCCCGGTGGGGCACAGATCGGCGCAATGGGTATAGCCGAAATAGACGAGCAGCCATTTGCCGTGAAAATCGCTGCTCAGCACCGTTCGGCCGTCGGCGTCGGTGAAGGCGAGCGGGCGGTCCGGCGCAAGCAGCAGCTGCTGCGCCGTGGCCATGCGACCGGCGTGGAGCAGCGAGGCGGTGGCCAACATTCCGACCAGGGCTGCCCGCAGAGCTCGGGGCATGGGAGACCCTTCCGCGACAGTTTGGCGACGGCGTTGCGTGTGCCGGCTGCCAGAGCGGATCGTGGCATAAACCGGGCTGAAAACAAGCTCTGTCAGCTCCACCGCAATATCCGGACGGTTCCGGCCCACTCTCTCTTGGCTGCTGGGCCAGGGCTCCCGGATCCCTGGGTCTCACAACAGGCTCAGCTGGCCGCCCTTCGCGACAGGCCGCCGAAACAGGTCTGTGCGCAGCTTCAGATGGCGCTCGTTGAGGTCCAGCCGCTTGGCGGCGAGGCGGAAGCGCAGCGCGATCTGCTCCGCATAGGGGCCGGCGCCGCGTTGACGGTGGCCGAAGGCGGCGACGTAGTCCTTGCCGCCGTGCATGGAGCGCAGGATGTTGATCACGCGCGCGGCCCGGTCCGGGAACTCCGTGGCCAGCCACTCCCTGAACAACTCCTTAAGCTCCAGCGGCAGGCGCAGGAGCACCCAGCCCGCTTCCAGTGCCCCGGCGTCGTGGGCGGCCTCCAGGATGCGCTCGATCTCGCTGTCGTTGATGGCAGGCACGATGGGTGCGACCATCACGCCCACCGGCACGCCGGCCGCGCTCAGCGCACGGATTGCATCGAGCCGGCGCTGCGGGGTGGCGGCGCGCGGCTCCATCTTGCGGGCCACCATCCGGTCCAGCGTCGTCACCGAGAGGGCGACCTTGACGAGGCCGCGGCTCGCCATGCGGGCGAGGATGTCTACGTCCCGCACCACCAGCGCCGACTTGGTGACAATGCCGACTGGATGGCTCGCCGCGTCCAGCACCTCCAGCACCGCGCGGGTGATGCGGTGCTGGCGCTCGATCGGCTGATAGGGGTCCGTCACGGCGCCCAGGGCGATCACCTTGGGCACGTAGCGCGGACTGGCGAGCTCGCGCTCCAGGACCTCCGCCGCGTTGACCTTGGCGGTCAGCCTGGTCTCGAAATCTAGCCCCGGCGACAGGCCGAGATAGGCGTGGGTGGGCCGCGCGTAGCAGTAGACGCAGCCGTGCTCGCAGCCCCGGTAGGGGTTGATCGACTGGTCGAACCCGATATCCGGGCTGTCGTTGGTGGCGATGATGCTCTTCGCCGTCTCGCGCGCCACCTCGGTTCTGAACGGTTCAAGCTCCCCCAGGCTCTCCCAGCCGTCGTCGAACGTCTCCCGCAGCTCGCTTTCGTAGCGGCCGGCGCGGTTGGAACGTGCCCCCCGGCCCCGGCGCCGCTCGCTGTCGATCACGGTCGGATCCTTTGTCATTGACCCGAGGATAGTCTCCCATATAGAACTAAACAAGAACAGACTGTGAGTTAAGGGTGAATAATGCAAAGCGTAGCGATTGGCATGTGCAGCGCATGTGATAATGTAGCGGACATGCCAACCATGATCCAGATCCGCAACGTACCCGATGACCTCCATCGCCGCCTCAAGGCGCGGGCGGCCATGGCCGGCATGTCGCTCTCCGATTACCTGCTGAAGGAGATCAGCGCGGTGGCTGATCGTCCGACGATGGAGGAGATGCGAAAGCGACTGGCAAGCCGCTCCAGGGTGGAGACTGGCGAGTCCGCCGCCGATGCGATCAGGGCCATACGCGGCGCATTGCCATGATCGTCGCCGACGCTTCGGCTGTGTTCGATGTGCTCCGGCGCAGGCCGACCGCGACGGCGATCGAGGCGCGGCTACTTGGCTCCGGGCTTGCGGTGCATGTCCCCCATCTGCTTGACGCCGAGGTTGCGCAGGTCATCCGCCGGCATGCAGCGGGTGGGGACATTCGTCCTGATCGGGGGTATGAGCTGCTGATGGACTTCCTCAATCTGCCCTTGCAGCGCCATCCGCACGATTGGCTGCTGCCGCGCGTCTGGGAGCTTCGCCACAACCTCACGGCCTACGACGCCGTCTACGTCGCGCTGGCGGAGGCGCTCGGCGCGCCGCTCGTCACGCGCGATGCCCGACTCGCCGCTGCCCCCGGTCACTCCGCCCGCATCGAGATGATGTGAGCGGCGCAGCGGCGCCGCACTGCCGCACCCTTGGGCGCTGCCCGTTGGTTGCCGCTCGGGAGCGGACCGGCTAGCTTTCGACCAGGGATGGGGGGCAGGGCCGGCGCGGACGAGCGTGGGCCCAAGTCGTGCATCGACGTCTCCTCCCAATAGAACGACAGGGGCGAGGGCGCGATGGGCTGGGAGGTATTGGGGTCTTTGGCGAGGTGCGCAGCCACCGGCGCCCGTTTTGGCCGTCGTGGACTCTGGGCGCTGCCAGGCCCGCTGCGGGTGGCTGCCGCTGCCGCGTGCCTCGCCCCGGCCCTGGCGCTACCCCTCGCCCTGCCCGCCGCCGCAGCTGCTGCCGGCACATCCGCGGCGGCGCCCATCCTCTTCCTCGGCATCCCGGTCGATTTCATCCTGTTCGGCCTCACGCTTCTCGGCG
>DATMZP010000402.1:0-6072 GCA_035573595.1 Hyphomicrobiaceae bacterium | reverse complement strand
ATCGTCGGCGGCAGGTCCTTGAACGGAACCATCGCCATCTCCGGGGCCAAGAACGCGGCCCTGCCGCTGATGATCGCCAGCCTGCTCACACCGGAGCGGCTGACCCTCAAGAACGTGCCGAACCTGGCCGATGTGGCCCTGCTGGCGCGCATTCTCCGCAACCACGGCGTCGATCTCACCATCGACGGCAAGCGCGGCAACCCGGCGCCCTACCTGGGCGAAACCTTCCACCTCACCGCCCGCGACATCGTCGACACGACAGCGCCCTACGAGCTGGTGAGCCGCATGCGCGCGAGCTTCTGGGTGCTGGGGCCGCTGGTGGCCCGCTGCGGCCGGGCACGCGTCTCCATGCCCGGCGGCTGTGCCATCGGCACGCGGCCCGTAGATCTGCACTTGACGGGGTTGAAGGCCCTCGGCGCCGAGATCGACATCGACGGCGGCGATGTGGTGGCCAAGGCCCCGCGCGGGCTCAAGGGCGCCCGCGTGACCTTCCCGAAGGTCTCCGTGGGGGCCACCCACACCATCTTGATGGCGGCCGCCCTGGCCAGGGGCGAGACCCTGATCGAGAATGCGGCCCGCGAGCCCGAGATCGGCGACGTGGCCGAGTGCCTCGTCAAGATGGGCGCCCGCATCGAGGGGGTCGGCAGCTCGCGGCTGCATGTGCAGGGCACCGACCGCTTGGAAGGCGCGGTGCACACCGTCCTGCCCGACCGCATCGAGACCGGCACCTACGCCTTCGCAGTGGCGGCGGCCGGCGGCAGCGTGGAACTCAAGGGCGCCCGCAAGAGCCTGCTTGAGACAGCCTTCGGCACCCTGGAGCAGGCCGGCGTCGCCGTCACCGAGACAGAGACCGGCGTGCGCGTGGCCCGCAACGGCAGGGCGTTGGAGCCCATCACGGTCGAGACCCAGCCCTACCCCGGCTTCCCCACCGACCTGCAGGCGCAGCTCATGGCCCTGATGACCAAGGCGAGCGGTACCAGCGTGATCCGCGAGACCATCTTCGAGAACCGCTTCATGCACGTGCAGGAGCTGGCCCGCCTCGGCGCCGACATCCAGCTGCAGGGCGACACGGCGACCGTGCGAGGCGTCAAGGCGCTGCGCGGGGCGCAGGTCATGGCCACCGACCTCAGGGCCTCCGTGTCGCTGGTCATCGCCGGCCTGATGGCCGAGGGCCAGACCACCATCAACCGCGTTTACCATCTCGACCGCGGCTTCGAGCGCCTGGAGCAGAAGCTGTCCGGCTGTGGAGCCTCGATTGAAAGGATTGTCGGATAGGTGTCAGAATAGGTGTCAGACCCTCCGGGTCTGACACCGTTGCGCAAACCAGATTGGAGCCATGGTGTCAGGCCCGGAGGGTCTGACACCGCTGAACCTCATGACCGACCTCAAGCTCATTGCACTCGACGCGGACGATCTGGCGATCATCTCGGCGCACCTGCAGGATGCGGTGCTGAAGATGGGCGATCTGGCGTTCCTGCCACGCGAGAAGAGGTTCGCCGCTGTCGTCAACCGCTTCGACTGGATGCACGCCATCGAGAACGGCGGTGCCAAGGGGAAGCGCTATGCCCGTCGGCGGGCGGCGCTGCGCTTCGAACGGGTGCTCGGCGCCCAGGTGCAGGGGCTCGACCTCAAGAGCACGGGCGCGGTTGCCGAGCTGCTGGCGATCCGCTTCGAGCCCGGCGATGCCCCGCAGGGGCAGGTTACGCTTGAATTCGCCGGCGGCGGCGCCATCCGGCTCAACGTGGAGTGCATCGAGGCGGAGCTGCGCGATCTCGGCCCGGCGTGGGAGGCGAAGGGGAGGCCGCAGCATCCCGAGGAGCCGCCCCAGCGGCAGTAGCTGAAAGCGGCGCATGTTCGAGCCACCCGTCGATCCCAACTCCAAGGCCCGGCTCGTTGCCATCCATCTCGACGAAGCCTCTATCGGGCGCGGCAACTCAAGCATCGAGCACGAGCGCGAGGTGGCGATCTTCGACATCCTTGAGAGCAACAAGTTCGAGCTGGAGGGCCGCCCCGGCGGCCCCTACGAGCTCACGCTGCGCCTGGTCGAGGACCGGCTGGTGCTCGCCGTCGCCGAGCAGACCGCCGGCGACCCCTTCACTGTGGTGCTGTCGCTGACGCCGCTCCGGCGCGTCATCAAGGACTACTTCATCGTCTGCGAGAGCTACTATGCGGCCATCCGCACGGCGCCACCCTCGCGCATCCAGGCCATCGACATGGGCCGGCGGGCGCTGCACGACGAGGGCAGCCGCGTGCTCACCGAGCGCCTCAAGGGCAAGATTGCCGTCGACGGCGACACCGCACGCCGCCTTTTCACGCTCATCTGTGCCCTGCATTGGAAGGGCTGACCCGTGGCGCGCGAGGGGGAGCACGACCTGCCCCGCGACCTGCCGCGCGATCTGCCGGGCGCCGTGCTTTTCGTCTGCAGCATGAACGCCGTGCGCTCGCCGATGGCGGCGGCCATCCTGCGCCATCTGGCGGCCGGGCGCTGCTACGTGGTCTCCGCCGGCGTCAGGGCGGGCGGCCCCGACCCGTTCGCCACCGAGGTGATGAACGAGATCGGCATCGACATCGCCAGCCACCGGCCGGCGACGCTGGAGGACCTGCACGACACCTCTTTCGACCTCATCGTCACGCTGTCGCCGGAGGCGCACCATCAGGCGCTGGAGCTCACCCGCACGATGGCGGTGGATGTCGAGTTCTGGCCCACCTTCGACGCCACCATGATGGTCGGCCACGGCAGCCGCGAGCAAGTGCTGCACGTCTACCGCAGCGTGCGCGACCATCTGTTCCGGCGCATCAAGGAGCGCTTCGGCTTCACGGGCGGGCCCACGGTTTGAAGGTGTCTAGCCGCCCCGGCCGGCTCAGCTGGAACTCCAGGTGCGCCTTCACCGTGGGCCATTCGGCGGCGATGATGCTGTAGACGCACGTGTCGCGCAGCGTGCCGTTGGACGCGAGCTGATGGCTGCGAAGGATGCCATCGAGCTTGGCGCCGAGCCGCTCGATGCCCGCCCGGCTCTGGTGGTTGAAGAAGTGCGTGCGGAACTCCACGGCGATACACCGCAGCGTCTCGAAGGCGTGGCCGAGAAGAAGCAGCTTGCAGCGCGTGTTGAGGTCGGTCCGCTGCACGCCCTTGCGATACCAGGTCGAGCCGATCTCCACGCGCCGGTTGGCGGCGTCGATGTTCATGTAGGTCGTCATTCCCACCGCCTTGCCGGCGCCTTGGCCGGCGGCCTCGCCGGGCGGCGTGTCGATGACGGCGAAGGGGAGCATGGAGCCCGCCGCCTGCAGCCCGAGGCGGCGCTCGATCTCCGCCGCCATCCCTTCGGGCGAGGGCACCGACGTATACCACAGCCGCCACAGCTCACCGTCCCTGACCGCCTCGGCCAGCTCGGCCTCGTGCCGGCGCTCCAGCGGCTCGAGAGTGACGCGCCCGCAGCGGAGGGTCGCAGGGTCCGGCCATGCCATTGCGTTCGATCCCGATCTTGTCCGGTCCCGAATCCTGTCCGGGCCAATAGCGCCTCGCCGCCATCCTACCGAACAGCCGGGTCCGGCGCCCCTGCGGCGCCGTGACATGCGGGTGAGCCGCTCGGACCGGCCAACCATCTCGGCCGCAGCACTCCACAGGATCGCGGCGGCAGGCATTGCGGGAATCGCCCGCGTTCCGATAGTTGCGCCTACGTTTTCCAGAGCCGCCCAGAGACGCACCCACGAGGGGCCTCCATGTCCGAGCTTGCGTCGGCGCTGCCGGGGATTGCGCTCGCGGCCGTTGCCGCGGGTTGCCTCTACGCCCTCGTCTGGCGCACCACCCGCGGCCTCGGCCATCCCGCCAGGGTGCTGGCACGGGCGGTCCCGATCGCGGTCATCGTCCCCGGCCTGCTCTGGGTCTCCGCCGTTCTCTCCATCCAGCTCAGGAGGGCCGAGGCCAGACCGGCGGACCTCGCGCGCAAGCTCGATACGGCGCCGCGCACGCGCTCCGCCTTGCGCGCGCCCCAGCCCGCAGCGGCCGCGGCCAACGCGAGCGACGTGGCAACCGCGCCGGCGGGCGCCACGCCGGCCTCCAACCCCGACTGGGACATCGTGCCGGTCTTCTACGGCACCGACCGCGCCCGCAGCGGCGAGGCAGGCCGCCTGTCCTACGGCCCCGACCGGGCGCGCCGCCTGGAGCTCGGCCGCGCGCTGGTCACGGTGCCTGCGGCGCACCGGGTGCCCGCCATCGAGCGGCCGTTCGCGATCCGCGTCCCCTACCTCCAGCTGGTCCTCTACGAGCAGGGGGAGGACCCGAGGAAGCACTTCACCATCAAATCGCTGGAAGTCCTCTCCCGCAGCGATCTGCTGACGCTCGTGCGCGCCCGCATCGCCGCCGCGCGCGCCTTCGGGGACCAGGCGCTGGTGTTCATCCACGGCTTCAACACCGGCTTCGACAATGCCATCTACCGCACGGCCCAGCTCGCCTACGACCTGCAGTTCGACGGCGCCGCCTTCCTCTACAGCTGGCCCGCCGGGGCCGGCGTGATGGGCTACGCCCGCGACCGCGAGAGCGCCACCCAGGCCGAGCCCTATCTCAAGGAGTTCCTGCAGATGGTCGTGCGGGAGACCGGCGCCCGGGGCGTCAGCGTGGTCGCCCACAGCATGGGCAACCTGCCGCTCCTCAACGTCCTGCGCGACTTGGGCCCGTCCCTGCCCCCCGGCGTGCGCCTCAACGAGGTCGTTCTCGCCGCCCCCGACGTCGACCGCGACGTATTCTCCAACCTGGTCTCGGCCATCCAGGGCTACGGCCGCGGCATCACCCTCTACTGCTCGGCCAACGACCGGGCGATGGTGGCCTCGCGCCAGGTGGCGGGCGGGGTGCCGCGGGCCGGCGACGTTCCCCCCGATGGCCCGGTGATCATGCCCGGTGTCGATACAATTGACGTGACCGAGATCAGCACCGACCTCCTCGCCCTCAACCATTCCCTCTACGCCGAGAAGGGCGCGCTCTTGAACGACATCGGCCTCCTTCTGCAGACCGGCGAACGCCCACCCGACAAGCGCATCCCCATACTGCAGCGCGTGCGCACCGAGCGCGGCGAGTTCTGGCGCTACCCGTAAGGCACGCTGTTCAGCGGCAAGATGGGGTCAGACCCGGCGGGTCTGACCCCATGCCTGCAACTTGGATTGTGTTTCGCGCCCGCTCAGTGCACTTCGCGGCGCACCTGCTCGGCCGCCTCCCCGGCCTTGGGGGCAAGGCCGCGGCTCCGGTCGTACCAGTTGCGCACCACCTCGGCAGCGGTGTCGCGGCCGCCGATGCCGAAGGCCAGCCCCAGCGCCAGGGCCACGGCGCCGACGATGGCCATGAACAGGATGTTCACGAGGTCACGCGCGATGCCGACCTGATTGACGGCAATCACGATGGCAAAAGCCCACACCGCCACGCGCGCGATGGCGGCGAGGAGATCCGGATTGCCTAAGTCGGCCTTGGCGGTGGCGCCGCGCACCAAGCCGGCGAGCCAGTTGGCCGCGAGCCCGCCGAAGATCAGCACCGCGATGGCGACCACGAGGTTGGGCAGCCACAAGAGCAGCTGCCGCAGCACGTCGGAGACCGCCGGCAGTCCCAGCGCGTCGAAGCCAACCACCAGTGTGATCAGGCGCACGAACCACTTGGCGATCTCGGCCACGAACCCGGAGGAATCGGTCTCGACACCCGTATTGGCGACGAAGCCCGCGAAGCCCGAGCGGTCAGCCATGTCGTTGAAGCGGATGCTTCTGAGCAGGGCCGACACGGCCCTGGCAATGAGTGCGGCAATGAACCAGCCAATGGCGACAACGATGATGAAGCCGATGATCCTCGGGATGGCCGCCAGGAGGAGAGAGAGAGCTTGCGCCATCGAGTTGGTGATCGCATCGCTCCAGTCGCGGATCGGCGCCGGTACCATAGCGGAATCCCTTCCAGCTCGGTTTTCTGCTGACCGGAAAACAGCGGGCGCTGACAGAAAGTTCCTGCAGCGCCCCCCGGCAAGGCCCGCGGTTGCCGACATGCTTAACCGGTCGGCGCGGCGCTACCCGCGCCGCTTTCGAGCTCGCAGGTCGACGATG
>DATMZP010000401.1:0-2984 GCA_035573595.1 Hyphomicrobiaceae bacterium | reverse complement strand
CCTCTTGCCGGTGTCAGACCCAGAGGGCGCTCCGGGTCTGACACCGTCACACAAGGCTTGCCAGCACCACCTCGTACAGCACCCGGGTTGGCGGAAGCCATTGATCGGTAGTGTTATAGTTGCCTGCGGTGATGGCGACGGCGACCTGGAGGGAGGGGAGCACCCACAGCCGCTGGCCGCCGTTGCCGAAGGCACCCCAACAGCGATCAAGCCTGGGGCCAAAGGCAACATCGCCTACGTACCAGTGATACCCGAAGCGCCAGAAGTCCACAGCCACAACCGGCTCCGTCGAGCGCGCGATCCACTGCGCCGGCACGACACGGCGGTCTCCAGCCATGCCGCCGCCGGCCATCATCACGCCGATGCGGGCCAGATCGCGCGGCGTCATGCGCAGCCCCGAGGCGGCAACGGCCTCGCCCTTGGCATCCGCGTCCCACGCTGTGGGGCCCAGCCCGAGCGGATCGAACAGGGCCTCGCGCGCGAAATCGTGCAGCGGCTTGCCGACGCCGTCGGCGATGATGCGGGCAAGCAGCGCCGTGGCGCCGCCGGAGTAGATCCAGCGCCGGCCGGGCTCCTCGATCACGCGCCGTTCCAGGATGTAGCGGTAGCGGTCGGCCACCCGGTCCATGGCGATCTCGCTGTTCGCCGGGTTGGTATAGGGAATGCTGATCTCGTCCCACTCGGTGCCCAGGGTCATGGTGAGCGCGTGATGGATGGTCAGCCGCTCACGGCCGGCCTCGCCGGCGAGATCGGCATGCTCGGGAAACGAGGCGAGCAGAGGCGCCTCGGGCGGCGGCACTTTCCGCTGCTCCAGCGCGATGCCGTAGAGCAGGCTTACCACGCTCTTCGAGACCGAGCGCATGTCGTGCGGTGTCGCCGCGGTGAAGCTCACCTTGCCGAGGCGGCGGCCGCGCGCCTCGTCCTCGCCCTCGAAATAGCGCTCCAGCACCAACCGCCCGTTGCGCGCGACGACGACGCCGTGCAGGTTCCACGCCCGCTTCTCCGCGATCAGCCTATCGAGCCGCGCTTCGAGCTCGGGCGAGAACCCTGCATCGGCCGGCGCGATGGGCTGCCATTCGAACGCCTCCGCCCCGAGCCGCGTTGCCGGTGACGCCATCAACGCGCCTCCCATCCCCAGGAGAACATGCCGCCGGTTGAGCATGCCACCTCGCCTCATTTGCGGCTGTTTGCAGATCGTCCTTATATAGGGCCGTCTTCCTCTGCAACTCGGCGCGTTGAAACTGCGCTAGTCGAGCAACCTGACGCATCTCGACGATGTTGGGCGCATCAAGCCTGGAGACCGGGTGATCGGCCCCATGCCGCTCGACCGATATCGAGCGCGCCGCCAGTTCCGGGTTGGTGTCGTTGCTGAGCAGCGTGCTGCCAGGAATGGTGCGCCCGAGCGTGGCGCCCTCGGCTGCTATCTGGTGGTCCGGCCAAGTGCGGTCGAGGTGCGGGAATGCGCCGTAGTCGATGGACGTGACCGGGCAAGCCCTTGTTCGGAGGAGACGGGTAGCTCCGCGCCATGTCCGCTGTACCGAGCGGCCATAAAAGCCGATTGCTTGTCGAACTGGCCCGAGATCTCCGTGATCTGCGCGCCCGGCTCCTACAGCCATATTTTGGGCCTGCAGGCGGCGGCGAGGACTGGGAGCCCTGCCGTCCTCCCTCGCTCCGCCGCGCGAGGTTCTGAATCCCGGTCCGGGCTGCGCGCTTGCGGAAAGGCGTGGGCAGCTGTCACCAGGGGGGAGGCGCGGCGGCAAGGGCCGAGGTGTTGCGCCGGTCGAAAGGGCTCTGGCGGCTCAATTCGCAAGATATGGCAGCGGGTCCACCGGCTGCGAGCCCTTGCGCAGCTCGAAGCGCAGCTGCGGCTGGGCCACCGGGCCGGTCTTGCCGGCCTTGCCGATCACCTGCCCGCGCCGCACCTCGTCGCCGGCCTTCACCAGCATCTGGTCGGCATGGGCATAGGCGGTCACCCAGCCGTTCGCATGCCGGAGCAGGATCAGGTTGCCGTAGCCCTTGAGGCCGTCGCCCGCATAGTGCACGCGGCCGGCCTCCGCGGCGTGGATGTCCGTCCCCTGCGGCACCGCCAGGTTGATTCCCTCGCTTTTCTTGCCGTCCGGCTGGTCGGCGCCGAACCCAACGATGATGCGTCCGCGCGCCGGCCAGCGGAACTTGGCGTCGGCGGACGCCGGCGCCGGTGTAGCGTCGGTCATGGTGCCTCCGGCGCCGCCCGTCGCTCTCGCGGCGGTCTTCTGTGCAGGCTCCGGCGGAGCCTCGGACTGCGGCTGCGGTGCGGTCACCACGCGCGGCATCGCCTGAACCACCCGGGGCGGGGCATTTGCCGCCGGGGCGGGCGTGGCGACGCTGGCGGTGACGCGTCCGGGCACGGCCAGCACCTTGCCGGCCCACATCCTGGAGGGGTCGGTGATACCGTTCACACGCTTGAGCTCATCCACGCTCACCTTGTAGCGGCGCGCGATGACCTGGAGCGACTCCCCGCTCTGCAGCGTATGGCGGCCCTGCCATCCCTGCGGGGTCTCCGCCGGCGCCAAACCTTGCCGCCCGGCCGGACTCTCGTGCCCCGGGAAGGGGTCCTTGTCCGTCCACGGCGGCGGCGACCGGTCGGTCCAGGGCGGAGCCCCGTGATCGGGCGCCCTGGCCGTGGAGTCGGTCCGGGGCGGCGGATAGGGCGGAGGAGCGGCCGACGCCGGGGGGTAGTCGCGGCCCGGCGGGCGGTAGTAGTCCTGACCAGGGGACGACACGGGCGGCAGCGATGTCTCCTGCAGGCCGTTGCCCTGGGCGCCGGGATAATAGCTGCGGTTCGGCGGGGCGTAGCCGGGAGGGCCGGAGCTTGCGGGCGCATGGCCGACCGGGCTTGCGGCGGGGCGCTCCGGCGTCGGCTGGGCGTTGAAGAAATCGCTGCCAAGCAGATTGAAACGGGTCACGTCGGAGCTGCAGCCGGCCGCCACGACCACGGCCGCAAA
>DATMZP010000400.1:0-7115 GCA_035573595.1 Hyphomicrobiaceae bacterium | reverse complement strand
CCAAGCCGGACCCCGACGCCGCCAACTTCGCCGCCGACCTGAACCCCCGCTCGCTCGAGGTGCTCACCGGCTGCAAGCTGGAGCCCGCGCTCGCCGCCGGCAACTCGCCCGAGCCGGTCCAGTTCGAGCGCCAGGGCTACTTCTGCCGCGATCTCGACTCCAACCCCGGCCAGCCGGTCTTCAATCGCACCGTCGGTCTGCGCGACACCTGGGCCAAGGTGAGCGGAAAGTAAGTCGGGGTCAGACCCTGCGGGTCTGACCCCATGGCGCGACGCCATGATAGCACTCGACCGATGTTACCGCCGCCGCCATCCTTCAACCTGACACAACATCGGAGCCTCCGCATCGAGGTGGTGCCCTGGGGTCAGACCCGCAGGGTCTGACCCCATTCAGGTCACCGCGGGTCCGGCTCGGGCCGGCGTGGCGGCCTCGTGCTGCCGTCGGGCAGCCACATCCTCGCCATCACCTGCCGGGCCAGAGTTTCGTCGATATGCGGGCCGAGCAGTGTCTTGAAGGCGTGGGCGAGCTGATGATACTCGTCCTCGCAGCCGATGGCGCGCTCGACCGGCAGATAGCCCTTGCTCACGATGTCCGCGAACAAATCGGCGTTGGCCCCGAAGGCGATGCACAGCAGGTTGTAGAAGCGCTGGGCCGGCGCGCCGTGCGAGTCGGAGAAGTCCTTCACCGACAGGGTGACCTCCGGCTTCTGCAGGTCGTTCCTGAACTGATAGGCGGTGCCCGCGATCAGGCGTCGCGCCTCGTCCGGACCGAAGTTGAGCATCAGATAGGCTGAGAACTGATCGGCCGCGTCCTCCTCGCGCCCGAAGATCGGCACCTGCAGCAGGCGAAAGACGACGTGGCCAAACTCGTGGAAGAACACGTCCACCATCGGCCCCGCCAGCGCATCGATCGGAGCCACGCCCTCCGGCGTCGTCTCGGCCGGCACGTTGCGCCAGATCTCGTCCAGGTATTCGTAGCAGACCGTCACGGCGCCATCGCCGGAATAGGCGTTGGCGGTGCCGTCGCAGCCTTCGACCTTGATGAGCACGCGGGCCGGCAGGCGAAACGGGACGAGCAGCGCCTGGATCTTCTCAAGGACGTGCCTGCTCATCAGCAGCTCGTAGAGCGGCCGATGCGCCGGGTCCTTGGGCGGCAGATAGGCAACGTCGACCTGCCCCGGCTCCGCGGCGGTTGCGCACTGGGTACCCAGGCACATGCACGCCCCCATGGAGCCCACCAGCAAGCCAGCGTAGAGGGTGCGGCAGCCGGCCCGCGCATAGAGCCCCAGCATTTGGCCCCGCCTCCCGAAACAGGTGCTGCGATCCGAGCCGGCTGCCTTCCGAAAATCCGCAGGGGCGATGCGCTACATCCCCTTCTTGGCCTTGCTCCGGCAGTATTGCCGGCACTGCGCCGCCGGCCAGCGGCGCACGTTCGCGCAGTTCTGGAAGCACGCGCTGCTGCGCCCCTGGGCGACGGCGAGATTGCTGCCCGCCCACTGCTCCGCAGCCGTATCGGCCAGCGCAATGGCGCCGGCGAGCGCGACGATCGCGAGAAGCGTTTTCATGCAATGCCTCCTTTGAATTCGAACCCGGTCAGGCCCCAAGGCTAGGTCGCACGCCCTTCTGGACAATCGGGAGAAGACCGGTTGCTGGGCGGGTAAAAACCCTGGGCCGAACGGGAACTTGGAAGCCGTGGACAGCACGGGGCAGGTGGGCCGCTCCGATACCCAGCCAGCGCGCTTACAGGAACTGCTTGTTCCTGCCCTTGCAGTACCGCCGGCACTGCGCCGCAGGCCAGCGGCGCACGTACGCGCAGTTCTCGAAGCACGCGTTGCTGCGCGACTGGGCGATGGCGCGATTGCTGCCCATCCACTGCCCCGCGGCTGCATCGGCGAGGGCAAACGCACCGGCGAGGGCGACGATCGCGAGAAGCGTCTTCATCAGTCTTCTCCTTCGCTTGCAAATCGAGCCCTCAAGGCTAGGGAGCGCGCCCGCGGAAGCAATCGGGAGGAGACCGGTTGCCGGATGGGTTGAAACCCTGGAGCGGTATCGGTTGGGCCGAGCGGCAGCGAAGCTCGCTGACCTGCGTCCCGGCCTACGCCGCCTTGCGCGTGGCGGCGATCTCGGCCAGCTCGCGCACCAGCCCGCGCACGCCCGCGAGCCGCGCAGCCGGCGTGGCCCAATCAGCCTTGTAGACCAGCTTGTGGTCCGGCTGCATCCGGGCTGCGCTTCGCCAGCGGCCAATAAAGGCGACCAGCCCCCCGGGGTTGGCGAACTGGTTCTTGCGGAACGCGATCACCGCGCCCTTGGGGCCGACATCCACCGCCTGCAGGCCGCCCTGCTTGGCGAAGGCCTTAATCTCCACCACGTCGAGGAGGTGCTTCACCTCCTCGGGCAGCTCGCCGAAGCGGTCCACCAGCTCCGCGCCGAAGCGGTCGATGTCGGGCCGGGTCTCCAGCTTCGACAGGCGGCGGTAGAGGCCGAGGCGCAGCTGCAGGTCGGCGACGTAGGTGTCGGGGATCAGCACCGGCGTGCCGAGCGAGATCTGCGGGCTCCACTGGTCCTGCACCTCGCCCATGTCGCCGCCCTTGAGGCTCGCAACGGCCTCCTCCAGCATCGACTGGTACAGCTCGAAGCCCACCTCGCGGATGTGGCCGGACTGCTCCTCGCCCAGCAGGTTGCCGGCGCCGCGGATGTCGAGGTCGTGGCTGGCCAGGGAGAAGCCGGCGCCCAGCGTGTCGAGCGACTGCAGCACCTTGAGCCGCTTCTCGGCGCCCTCGGTCAGACGCTTGCGGTCGGGCGTGGTGAAATAGGCGTAGGCGCGCGCCTTGGAGCGACCGACCCGTCCCCTCAACTGGTAGAGCTGGGCCAGCCCGAACATGTCGGCGCGATGCACGATCAGCGTGTTGGCGTTGGGGATATCAAGGCCGGATTCGACGATGGCGGTGGACAGCAGCACGTCGTAATTGCCGTCGTAGAAGGCCGTCATCACGTCCTCCAGCATGGAAGGCGTCATCTGTCCGTGCGCGGTGGCGACTTTCAGCTCCGGCGTCTGCTCGGTCAGGAACTCCCGCACATCCTCCAGGTCGGCGATGCGCGGTGCCACATAGAACGTCTGCCCGCCGCGGTAGCGCTCGCGTCTCAGCGCCTCGCGCACGATCACCGGATCGAACGGCGAGATGTAGGTGCGCACCGCCAGCCGGTCCACCGGCGGCGTGGCGATCAACGACAGCTCGCGCACGCCCGTAAGGGCGAGCTGCAGCGTGCGCGGGATGGGCGTGGCGGTGAGGGTGAGGACGTGCACCTCCTCGCGCAGCTGCTTGAGGCGCTCCTTGTGGCCGACGCCGAAGTGCTGCTCCTCGTCCACCACGATGAGGCCGAGCCGGGCGAAGTCGATGGCCTTGCCGAGCAGAGCGTGGGTGCCCACCACGATGTCGATGCTGCCATCCTTGAGCCCGGCCTTGACGGCAGCCAGGTCCTTGGCGTTGACCATGCGCGAGGCATGCGCCACCCTCAGCGGCAGCCCCTTGAAGCGCTCGCAGAAGGTGGCGAAGTGCTGGCGCGCCAGCAGCGTCGTCGGCACCACCACCGCCACCTGCAGCCCCGCCATGGCCGCCACGAAGGCCGCGCGCAAAGCGACCTCGGTCTTGCCGAAGCCCACGTCGCCGCACACCAGCCGGTCCATGGGCTTGCCGGAGCCCAGATCGTCCAGCACCGCCTGGATGCTGGCGGCCTGGTCCTCGGTCTCCTCGTAGGGGAAGCGGGCCACGAACTCGTCGAGCTCGCCCTGCGGCGGCTGCAGGGCCGGCGCCTCGCGCAGCAGCCGCAGCGCCGCCACCTTGATCAGCTCCGAGGCAATCTCGCGGATGCGCTGCTTGAGGCGCGCCTTGCGGCTCTGCCAGCCGGCGCCGCCCAGCCTGTCGAGCTGCGCCTCGCCGCCCTCGCCCGAACCGTAGCGCGACAAGAGCTCGATGTTCTCCACCGGCAGGTAGAGCTTGTCGCCGCCGGCGTAGCCGATCTCCAGGCAATCGTGGGGATGGCCGAGCGCGGTGATGGTGGTGAGCCCGTCGAAGCGGCCGATGCCGTGGTCCGCATGCACCACGAGGTCGCCGACGGAGAGGCTCGTCGCCTCGGTGATGAGATCGGCCGCGCGGCGCGCCTTGCGGCGCGGACGGATGAGCCGATCGCCCAGGATATCCTGCTCGGCGATGACGGCGAGATCGGGCGTCTCGAAGCCCTGCTCCAGGCCCAGCACCGCGTAGGCCGCCGTGCGCGCGGGAAGCGCCACCGCCTCCGCGTAGCTCTCGACCTTGCGGGCGTCGCTGAAATCGTGCTCGGCCAGCAGCGCCGCCAGCCGCTCCCGCGCGCCCGCGGTGAAGGCGGCCAGGATCACCCGCTTGCCCTGCCCTTGCAGACGGCGCACATGGCCGACGGTGGCCTCGAACACGTTGCCGCCTTCGCTTGCACGCTCCGCGGCGAAGACGCGCCCCGTGCGGCCGTCCATGGAACGCACCGTGCCCCTCACGTCGGGTCGCTCGAACGGCGTCAGGTGGCGCACCAGGCGCTCGTCGAGCCGGCGGCTCCATTCGTCGTCGGTCAGGAACATCGCCTCGGGCGCCACCGGCTTGTAGGGCGCCGCACCGAAGGTCTGCGTTTCCAGGCCCTCCGTCCGCGCCTGATAGTGGTCGCGGACCAGATCGAGCCGCTGGGCCACGGCCTCATCGGCCAGATGGTCGAAGCTGACGGGCGCGTCCGGCAGATAGTCGAACAGCGTCTCCAGCTGCTCGTGGAACAGCGGCAGCCAGTGCTCCATGCCGGGGTAGCGCTGGCCGGCGCTGACCGCCTCGTAGAGCGGATCGTCGGTCTTGACTGGCCCGAACGCCTCCACGTAGCGGCGGCGGAACAGCTTCTCCGGGGCCTCGCCGAAGGCCACCTCGCTGATAGGCAGCAGGCTCACGCGCTGCACGATCCTGGAGGTGCGCTGCGTGTCGGGGTCGAACGCCTTGATGTGCTCCAGCGTGTCACCGAAGAAGTCGAGGCGGACCGGTGTGCTGCGGCCGGGCGGGAACAGATCCAGGATGCCGCCGCGCACGGCGTACTCGCCGGGCTCCATGACGGCGCCGCTACGCGTAAATCCCGCCAGGTTGAGGCGCTGGATCAGCTGGCCCATGTCGAGGCGCTGGCCCGGCGCGATGGTCTTGATGGAGCGGCGGATGAACTCGCGCGGCGGCAGGCGCTGCAGGATGGCGTTGACGGTGGTGAGGACCAGCGTCGGGTCCTTGCGGCTGGTGGCGGCGAGCCGGGCCAGCGCGGCGATGCGGCGGGCGACGATCTCGCTGTTGGGGCCGATGCGGTCGTAAGGCACCGTGTCCCAGGCGGGCAGCTGGATCACCCGCACCTTGGGCGCGAAGAAGGCGAGGCCCTCAGCAATGGCCTCCAGCCGCCGGTCGTCGCGCGCCACGTGCAGCAGCGCCGGCGCGCCACCCTTCGCCGCCGCGGTGGCCTCCTCGGTGAGACGCGCCAGCACCAGCGGCACTAGGCCGTCCGGCACGCCGGAGAGCGTCTCGCGACCGCGCGGGGCCGCTGCGGCGGCTGGCTGTGCTGTCTGAGCCTCGGCCATCATTCCAGTCCGTGGAAGGCGCGCAGCTCGGCCACCAGCGGCTCGTGCTCACCGGCCGGGGCGACTTGCGGGTGCATGATCATGTCGTACAGGTGAGGATCGGGGACGAACAAGAGCCGCTCGAACGCCATCAACGCCTCAGCCGACATCGCGGCCAGCCGCGCCTGCGCGAAGCGGCCGATCAGCCAGTCCATTTCCTTGTTGCCGCGGTGCGTGGCGCGAAAAGCGGCGCGCCGCCGGCGGCTTTCGACGTCGTCGGTCATGGTACGATCAGCGTTGATACCGGGCCGCGCCGCTTGACGGGCCGCATTCGCGCCGCCAACCTCGCGCCCTCGGGACCGTCATATAGTCCGCTTGGTTCCTTGAGAAAAGCGCTGGTGTGGATGGGCGAATGGCGAATGGCCAATCGCGAATGGCCAAATAACCGTTCGCCACTCCCCATTCGCCACTCCCCATTCGCCATTCGCGCGTTGTAACCCATGCGGCCGCCCCTCCTCATCCCGCTGTTTGCGTCGGCGACCAGCCTCCCCGGCATCGGCCCGCGCATGCAGCTGCTGTTGAAAAAGGCGCTGCGGCTGCCTCCGCTCGTCACCGAGCCGCGCGTCATCGACCTGCTCTGGCACACACCGACGGGTGTGGTCGACCGCCGCGCCACGCCCACCATCGCCGCCGCCGTGCCCGGTACCATCGCCACCCTGCGCGTGCGCGTGCTGAGGCACCGCCCGTCGCCGCCCGGCAACAGCCGCGCGCCCTACAAGGTGGGCTGCGAGGACGAGACCGGCCGCCTCGACCTGGTGTTCTTCCACGCCGACCCCAGGTTCATCCAGCGCCAGCTGCCCGAGGGCAGCCTGCGCTACGTCAGCGGACGCGTCGACATCTTCAACGACCGCAAGCAGATGTCGCATCCGGACTACATCGTGCCGCCGGAGGCCCGCGCCGACCTGCCGATGCTGGAGCCGGTCTATCCGCTGACCGCCGGCCTCTCCGGCAAGGTGCTGCTCAAGGCCGTGCGCGGCGCGCTGGAGCTAGTGCCCGAGCTGCACGAATGGCAGGAGCCGGCGTGGCTCAAGGAGCGCGGCTGGCCGGACCTCAAGGGTGCGCTCACGCGGCTGCACCATCCAATCGAGCCCGAGGACGTCTCGGCGGGGTCGGCCCCCTGGCAGCGGCTCGCCTATGACGAGCTGCTGGCCGGGCAATTGGCGCTCGCTTTGGTGCGGCAGAGCTTCAAGAAGCAGGCCGGCCGCAGCGTCGTGGGCGACGGACACATTCGCGCCAGGATCGCCGATGCGCTCCCCTTCAGCCTCACCGAGTCGCAGCGCCGCGCGCTCACGGAGATCGCCCAGGACATCTCCGCACCGTTCCGCATGCTCCGGCTGCTGCAGGGGGACGTGGGCTCCGGCAAGACCGTGGTGGCCCTGATGGCCATGGCCATCGCCGTGGAGGCCGGCGCCCAGGCCGCCCTGATGGCGCCCACCGAGGTGCTGGCACGCCAGCAT
>DATMZP010000399.1:0-3467 GCA_035573595.1 Hyphomicrobiaceae bacterium | reverse complement strand
CGCGCTTACCGATGCGGACAAGGCCATGCTCGCCACGGCCGACGCCGCGTACGCCAAGGCACGCGAGGCCATGGACCGGCAGGGCCTCAAGCAGTACCTGGACGCGGTGTGGGCCGTCGTGGCCGATGCCGACCGCTATTTCGCCGGCGAGGAGCCCTGGGCCAAGGGCAAGACCGATCCGGCCCGCATGGGAACCATCCTGTACGTGACCGCGGAGGTGGTGCGCCAGGTCGCCATCCTGGCCCAGCCGGCGACCCCGGCGGGGTCGGGGAAGCTGCTCGACATGCTGGGCCAGGGCGCCGAGGCGCGCGGTTTCGCATCGCTGGGCGAGGCCGGGCGGCTGCGGCCGGGCACCGCCCTGCCGGCGCCGGCGGGCGTCTTCCCGCGCTACGTCGAGCCCAAGGACGAGGCGGAGAAGAAGCCGGAGCCGAATCCAAAGCCCAAGAAGAAGGCACCGAAGGGCTGACGCCAATGCCGCGCCTGTTCGTAAGGATGGGCGCGGTATCGACTTGGTCGGGCGGGTGGCTTAGAATTTCGCAATGACAGAGTTGCTGGAAAAGGCCCTCGAAGCGGTGCGCCGGTTGACGCCGGAAGTCCAGGACGAGATCGCCCGTGCGATGCTCCAGCTGGCGGAGGATGACGGCCAGCCGGAGCCGATTGATCCTGCCGATCTTTCGGCGGTGCTTGAGGGTTTGGCGCAGGCCGAACGCCGCGAGTTCGCCAGCCAAGCAGAGGTCGAGGCCGCGTTTCGCCGCTTCGACCCGTGAAGCTACGCTTTACGCCACGAGCTGTCGTCGATCTGACCGCGATCGCAGACCATATCCGTGAGCGCAACCCCAAAGCTGCGGTGCGCGTGCGGTCGTCCATTCTCAAGAGCCTGGATCATCTCACCGTGTTCCCGCGCATGGGACGCAGGCAGTCGACTCCGGGCGTGCGGAAGCTTGTCACCCGCCGGTACAGCTATCTCGTGTATTACAAGCTTGATATGGATGCGCGCGAGGTTGTTGTCCTGAGCGTCAGGCACCCGGCACGCAAGCGAAAATACAAGAACGCCTGAACCCATGCTCGTCGATCACCACTGCCATCTCGATTTCTCCGACTTCGCCGACGATCTCGACGGGGTGGTCGGGCGTGCCAAGTCGGCAGGGGTGGGACTGCTGGTGTCGATCTCCACCCGTATCCGGCGTTTCGACGGCCTTCTGAAGATCGCCGAAGCCTACGACAACGTGCTGTGCTCGGTGGGCACACACCCGCACTATGCCCACGAGGAGCTGGACATTGCGGTCGAGGAGATCGTGGAGCGGGCGCGCCACCCCAAGGTGGTGGCGATCGGCGAGGCGGGGCTCGACTACTTCTACGACAACAGCCCGCGGGAGGCCCAGGAGCGGGGGTTCCGCAACCACATCGCCGCCGCCCGCGCCACGCAGCTGCCGCTCGTCATCCATACGCGCGACGCCGACGACGATACGGCGGCCATCCTGCGCGAGGAGATGGCGCGCGGGCGATTCCCGGCAGTGCTGCACTGCTTCACGGGCGGCGCAGGGCTGGCGCGCACGGGGCTGGAGCTGGGGCTCTACGTCTCGTTCTCCGGCATCCTCACCTTCAAGAAATCCGAGGCGCTGCGCGAGGTGGCGGCGGCCGTCCCGCTCGACCGCCTGCTGGTGGAGACCGATGCGCCGTATCTGGCGCCCGGCAAGCACCGGGGCAAGCGTAACGAGCCGGCCTATGTGGTGGAGACCGCGGCGATGCTGGCCAAGGTGAAGGGCGTCGCTGCGGAGGAGCTGGCGCGGGCCACGACGGAGAACTTCTTCCGCCTCTACAGCAAGGCCCGGAGGCCCAAGGCGGCCCAGGGAGCGCCATGAGCACGCGCTTCACGCTGCTGGGCACGGCCTCGTCCATGGGCGTGCCGCGGGTCGGACCGGTGTGGGGCAACTGCGACCCCGACAACCCCAGGAACCGCCGCCGGCGCTGCGCGCTTCTGGTGCAGCGGGGCGCCGGCAAGGGGCAGACGACGGTGCTGGTCGATACGCCTCCCGAGGTGCGCGAGCAGATGCTCGATGCGGGCGTCTCCACGCTGGACGGGGTGCTGTTCACCCACGATCACGCCGATCACACCCACGGCATCGACGATCTGCGGGCGGTCTACTTCAACATCAGGCGCCGGGTGCCGGTCTGGGCCGATGCGGCGACGCGCGCGACGCTGGAATCCCGCTTCGCGTACTGCTTCCGGCAGCGCGTCGGCTCGGGCTACCCCGCCATCCTGGAGGCCTCGACCATCGTTCCGCCCGAGCCGGTGCGGATCGACGGGAAGGGCGGCGCCATCGAGGCGGTGCCGATCCCTCTGGAGCACGGCGACATGGCCTCGCTCGGCTTCCGCTTCGGCAACGTGGCGTATTCGCCCGATGTCGGTGGCATCCCGGAGAGCTCGGTGCCGCTGCTGCAGGGGCTCGACGTGTGGATCATCGATGCCCTGAGACCGGTGCCGCACCCGAGCCATTTCTCGGTGCAGCAGGCGCTCGACTGGGTGGCGCGGGTGGAGGCCAGACGGGCGATCCTCACCCACATGACGGTGGAGCTCGACTACGAGACCCTGCGCCGCCAGCTGCCGCCCAATGTGGAGGTGGGCTACGACGGCATGACGGTGGAGACCGGTTGAGGCGGGATCGCTGTGGCCGCGGGGACGGTCGATGTGCCTTCAAGTAGCAGACAGCGAGGCATTTCTGTCGCACGGAGAATGAGCGCCAGGAGCGGCTGTGAGCAGACGCAATAGGTAACTGTTCCTCGACCCGAGCTGCGCCGCCCGAACAAGCTGAAAAAGCCTCTGGCAAGTCAGGCTTCAACAGCCGGTTGAGCGTGGGGTGGAGCATCGTGCCCAAGCGGTGACATAAGAGCGCCGGTCATGGCGGGCAGTGCCTCAAACTGCCACGTCGCGCCTCGGCCCACCACTGCATGCAGAGTGGCGCATTTTTACCACTCGCAAATGCCATAGTTCCGTTCTCCAAAGAATTCCTCTGTCGGACCTGAGCGGCGACGCGCAATAGTTCGAGTGCTGGTGTGGGGGCTTAGCTTTTTGATCGCTTGATTTGCGCCTGAAAGAGGCAGTCCCGGCGGCAGCGGCGTCGGTAGGGTCGCGACTTTCATCCGTTGCAGTATGCAATCTGCGCGTCGTCCACGGGATCCAGGCGCGCGCACCCTCCGGCAACGCCATCCGAGCCACCTCCCAAAAGGGGGCGGTTAGCTGCGGAATGGTGGCAATTTCATCTGCTGTCCGGAGGATTGTGTCTTGCGTAGAACCCGGCATTTTGATCGCTCTGCGGTCATACGCTTGGCTGTTGTAGGCACCGCGTTGTGGACGCTCGGTGCATGCAGCGTGAACCCCATGCTGCTATCGCAACCCGTGGTGCAGGACCATCCCGATCAACAGCAACAAGTCGGACTGCTCTACCGTCTGCCGAAGACCATTGTAA
>DATMZP010000398.1:0-4690 GCA_035573595.1 Hyphomicrobiaceae bacterium | reverse complement strand
GCTGGGAAGCGATTCGGCGGCAAATTCTTGCCGCTCTGGCATACCTCCGACGAGGTTATCGGCGCACTCAAGAGTGTTCCCCAGACAAGGTTTCACATATTCCAGCCGGCATTCCTCTTGGGGTCCATTGTTGTGGCCTACATGGCGCTCCTGCCGGTGCTCACCTTCTTCATCCTTTCGCTGATCGGAAGACTCTGTCCGGATCAGCCACCTCCGGGCGAATCGCAGCTTTGCCCCGTCGAGATGCCGAGCTGGTGGCTCAAGCCTTTCTATGACGGCTTCTGGCTTTCCCATAATTACTTCGGCAAGTATCTGTCACTCCAAGAACACCCGTTACTTATCATCGTAGCGGCCTATATGATCTCTCTCGGAGTCTTCGCTCTTCTGGCCCTGGCTGGCCTTACGGGCCTGCGCAAATTCGGACCCTTCGGCACGGGAGTGATCGCCACTTTCCTCAACGGCAAGGTCAACCGAGCGGTTGTCGAGACGGCCTACGGCAACGACGATAGGGCTCTCACAGCAACCGCCTGCTCGCCCATACCCTTCGATACAGTGCCATTCGCCCCCCTTCCGACGGAGTTGCAGGACCTTCTCAGCGCGTACGCCGACACGGAGGCCTCCAAGACCCTCGGCAAGCTGCGGACCGTCGTCGGTGATCTGATCGCCAACGTCGGCTCGGCCAAAGGAATGATCATCGACGAGTATCTCACGTGGTCGGAACTCATCCATACCTCGTATTTCGAGGTTCCGCTCTTTCGAAAGCTCGTGTGCTACGCCATCGCCCACTCCCCGGGCTTCCGGCCCTCCGATGCCCTAAGGGCCGATCCGGATTATGAGAAGCTGGGTCGATGGCTTGAGACTATTCATGGTGCACGGAGCCCGGCGGAAGCTAGAGCTAGCCGCGCTCCACTTTGAGCGACGCCACCTCGGCCTCCAGTTCCTCGATACGGCCCTGCAGCTTTACGACGGTACGGGCTACGTCGTCGGCGTGGAACATCTGCGGGATGTGCTGCGGGCAGTTGGTGTCCCAGGCCTCGACCTCGAACAGGATGACCTGCTCGGGGCGCGCGGCGTAGCCCTCGGGCCAGAGACGGGCCAGCAGCGCGGGATCGCCCTCCACCACGCGGGCCCGGCCCCACAGCTTCACGCGCCGGCGCTGGGCGTAATCCATCACGAACAGGTACGCGCGGGAGTTCTCGGCGAGGTTGCCGGTGGTGATGTACTGGCGGTTGCCCTTGAAGTCGGCGAAGCCCAGCGTGCGCTCGTCGACGACGCGCAGGAACCCCGGCGGGCCGCCGCGGTGCTGCACGTAGGGCTGGCCGTCGGCGCTGGCGGTGGCGAGATAGAACGAGCGGGCTTCGGCGAGGAAGCCGGCGAGGTCCGGCGTGACGGTCGTGCGGAAGCCGCCTTTCGCCTCCATCCTGGCGTAGTGGTCGCGTGACCCGCGGCTGGCCTGGGCTGCCTTGACGGCCGGGGTGAAGGCAACGTCGCTGGAGGGGTGGGGCAGGCCGTCCGTCATAGGCTGGGGTCCCGATCTGGTCGGTGCGGTTTGGGCTAATGTAGTGGCGGCGCGACCTCTGTGTTGCATGAGAAAAGCTCGCGCGCGGGTTGAGGACTCTGTAGGGTTGGTCGAGCCGAGCGAGCGCCGACACGGTCTCGCTTCGACCGGCGTTGGGTCTGCGCTTCGCTTGACCCAACGGGGCGCGGAGGCAGGGTCATGAGCGACAATCTGGCGATGGCGGCGCAGCTGGCGGGGCAGTCGCTGCGCTGTGGCTGGTACTTTGCCCTGAACCGCGCGCTCGACTGGCGCACCGACCGACTGGGCGATACGCCGCGCTACAAGCCGGCGCGCCCGGTGCCGTCGCTGCAGGAGCTGCTGGCGGCGCAGGCCCAGCTCCTCATGAGCGACGCCCTCAATGTGCGCGACGGGCTCTATCCGCCCATGGTGGACGAGGAGGCGGCCTCGCTGCCGCGGCATCTGGCGCGGGTGCGCCAGATGTTCCTCGACCTGCCGGAAGCCTACGCGCGGCGGGCGCAGAAGGACGCGACCACGGCCAGGGCGGAGGCCAACGCCGCGGAGGTGCCGGACTATTACGCGCAGGATTTCCATTTCCAGACCGGCGGCTATCTCACCGAGGGGTCGGCACGGCTCTACGACGTGCAGGTGGAGACGCTGTTCATGGGCGCCGCCGGCCCCATGCGGCGGAGCGCGCTTGCGCCGATTGCGCACTTCATGGTGGGCCGGGACCAGCGCCAGGTGACCCTGGTCGACGTGGCCTGCGGCACGGGGCGCTTCCTGCGCCAGGTTCGGCTCGCCTATCCCGCGATGCGGCTCAAAGGAGTCGATCTGTCACGGCCGTACCTCGACGAGACGCGCCGCCAGCTCCAGGGCCTGCGCGGTGCCGAGCTGATCGAGGCGCCGGCGGAGAGGATGCCGCTGGACTCGGCCAGCGCCGATATCGTCACCTCGATCTTCCTGTTCCACGAGCTGCCACCGGAGGTGCGCCGGGCGGTCACCGCCGAGATCGCCCGCGTGCTGAAGCCAGGCGGCCTGCTGGTGTTCCTCGACAGCCTGCAGATGGGCGACCGTCCCGGCTGGGACGGGCTGATCGAGGCGTTCCCGGAGCGCTTCCACGAGCCCTACTACCGCCACTATGCCATCGACGACCTGGAGGGCATTTTCACCGCCGCCGGCCTGGAGCCCGAGATGACGACCACCCCGTTCCTCTCCAAGCTGATGGTGCGGCGCAAGGCCTGACGGCCGATCAGCCCCCCATCGCTCCGGATAACGCACAAAGTCAACCTCGCGAACTTGTGTTCTGCGCGGCTAATCCGCCGTCGCGGGCGGGGCCGTATCCGCGTCAGGATTCGCCCAGAACCAGATCGCGGAGGCTCCGTCATGACGCGCACATTGCACCGGCTGCTCCTTGGCGGCGGCCTCGTCTCGGCCACAGTGGGCCTGGCCGCCACCGGCGCCCTCGCCCAGGCCGGCAGGTTCGACACGCACGACAACGACAAGCATGGCTTCTCCCTCACCTACCCGACCGACACCTTCGTGGCCCTGCCGATCTCGACGCCGGACGGCTTCCAGGCCGTCTCGCGGGACGGCAACGCCCGGCTCCTCGTCGGCACCATCTCCAACTTCGACGGCAAGGGCCTCGCCGACTACCGCGCGTTCCTTCTGAATGCAGCCTATCCCGGCGCCAAGATCGACTATGCGCCGGTGCGGCCGACCTGGTTCGTCGTGTCCGGCGTGCGCAAGGACGGCATCACGGCATTCTACCAGCGCGTGAACTTCGTCTGCGGCGGGCGCAACATCAACAGCTGGGCGGTGATCTTCCCGGCCGGGCAGGAGCCCGTCTACTCCAAGATCATCGACCAGATCCACCGCGACTACGCCGTCGGCGCCGGCAACTGCGGCAAGTCGGTGGCGATGACGCCGCCGGCGATGCCGCCCAAGCAGATGGGCGGGCAGATGAGTGCCCCCCAGATGGGCGCCAAGCCGCCGGCCGCCATGCAGATGAAGCAGATGGGCGACATGGAGCGCATCATGACGGGCGCCATGGAGCCCACCATGCCGCCCAAGGAGGTGGTGGCGGCCATGCCCCAGACGCCCGCCAAGCCGATGGCGGCGCAGCCCTCGATGCCGGCCAAGCAGATGGCCGCGGAGCCGGCGATGGCGCCCAAGCAGACGGTGGCGATGGCCGCCCAGACGCCGCCTCCGATGGGCAAGGATATGGGCAACGCCGCGATGGGGGCTGGGTTGACCGCCTATACCAACGACAAGCACGGCTTCTCGCTCACCTACCCGGCCGCGCAGTTCCTGGCGCTGCCGCAGGCCACGCCTGACCTGTTCCAGGCCATGTCCAAGGACGGCAAGGCCCGCCTGCAGGCCGGCACCATCGCCAACTTCGACGGCAAGAGCCTGGGCGGCTACCGCGATTTCCTGCTCAACGCCGCCTATCCGGGCGCCAGGCTCGCCGACGGCCCGATGCTGGGCAAGGGCTTCGTGGTGACCGGCGTGCAAAGCGACGGCGCCACCGCCTTCTACCACCGCGTGAGCTTCCTCTGCGGCTGGCGCAATATCACGAGCTGGTCGCTGCAGTACCCGGCCGCCGAGCAGGCGACCTACGCCAAGATCGTCGAGCAGGTGGACCGCGACTACGACGTGGGCGACGGAAATTGCGACAAGACCGCCATGACGGCGCCCATGCCGCCGGCCGCAATGGGCATGGCGCGAGGGAAATGAGCCGAAGGGGGATACTCCCCGCCCTCTTCGCGATCGGTGCAATTCGGCCACGACCGGGTTGCACCGCCTGGCTTTTCACTACTCAGAAGTGCCGTTGCCGGCGTCCGACTCGCCAAGGGAAAAGAGCGGTTGCAGCGACATATCCACAGACGGACTTTTGAAGGATGTACTCTATCCTGGAGAGTCTATATCGATCATAAGACGATCCGGGAGCGTTTGGTCCATCCGGGCGAGCGGGGTGCTCGGATGGGTCGCTGGGGTCAGGCCCGCTGGGTCTGACCCCTCTCCTCCCGCGCTCAATTCGCGGCGGCTGCGGAGGAGCTCGGCGCAAAGCTCGCCGACAGCCGGTCGTGACGGTTCGGCCGGATGGTGTTGAGCGGCACCCGGATTCGGCAGGCGAAGCCCTCCGGGGCGAAGTCGATCACCGGCTCCTCCGTGGGC
>DATMZP010000397.1:0-8292 GCA_035573595.1 Hyphomicrobiaceae bacterium | reverse complement strand
CGGAAGGATGGGCTCCGCAGGGGTCGAACAAAAGGATGGGACTTCTGGGTGTTGCAGCAAGCTGCTAACGTTGAGACAAAGATAGAACGGATGTCAGGCATCAGCCCGGTCCAAAGTGTCAGGGATCAGCCCGGTCGTACATGGTTCCCCCCACCCCTAGCCCCTCCCCACAAGGGGGAGGGGAATCCGCGCAGCGGCTTGCATGTCGCGCCCGGCCAAACTCCGCCGTCCCAGTTGGTCAGTTTCGTCTTAGACCCGGAGGGTCAGGCACCGGTCTGCACCGGTCTGCAGGCGGGCCAGCGCAGGGATCGCCGATCTCGCCATCTCGAAGTAGGTCGGGTCCAGCTCGATGCCGATCGCCTCGTAGCCCACCGCCACGCAGGCTGCGATGGTGGAGCCGGCCCCCATGAACGGGTCGAGCACGACGCCTTGCCCGAGGGGCAGCGCGGCGTGCACGATCCGGCGCATGAAGGCCTGCGGCTTGAGCGAGGGGTGGGGCGCGATCCGTCTCTCCCCGGGCCGCGTCGGCGCCGAGCGGATCACGTCGCCGAAGGGCTCGACGTCCGAGGTTCGGCGCAGGCCGCCCGTCTTCCACGTGCGCAGGTTGTCCTGCACGCGGCCCTCGCACGGCTTGCGGAACAGGCCCCACGGCTCCCACCCGGAGCGCGGCATCACGCTCACCCCCGCAAACTCCAGGTGCGCGTTCTTGGGCCGGTCGCCGCCCCGGAGCGTCCGCACCAGGCGGATGATCTCGCCGCGTTTCTCGAAGCCCGCCGCCATCATCGGCAGGTACACGAGATGCGACAGCAGCGGGTTGGTGGCGATGAAGAGGTGTCCGCCCGGCACCAGCACGCGCAGCGCGGCACGCGCGAACCCCTCGAAGAAACGCCGCAGCGCCGCCCGGTCGTCCTCGTCCAGCACGGTGAAGCGCGGCAGCGGGCTGCGCCGGCAGCCATCGAACGCCGGCGGGATGCGCCATACCCCGCCGCGGCCGTTGCGCAGCTTGCCCTTCTCGACCTCCGTGTATTCCTTGAGCCCGTAGGGCGGATCGGTGACGATGGCGTGGACCGAGTTGGCCGCCCGCGCTCCGAGCCAGACAAGAGAGTCACCGCAGACGATCTCGTATGGGGTCTCGCGTGGGGTCAGACCCCGCGGGTCTGACCCCACGGCACTCACGACAGGCTCGGCGACGACATCTCGCAAGGCTGACACACCCCTCGGATGAGAAAGGCGAGCCTACGCGAGTCGCGCCGTGGGGTCGCGGCATGGGGTCAGACCCGCCGGGTCTGACCCCGTTCCTCCCCGCTCCCCTAGTCCTTCGGTACGATCAGCAGCATGCGCACCGGGAAGACCTGCAGCGCGGAGAGGGCGGAGTGTGTCCGCAATGTCACATGTTGGCAGCCGCTTGAGGGCAGTTGGAACTTTCCACGCTGTGTCTCATCTCTGGCTGAGTGGGGCGTCAGGAGCGACTGCAGCGTGCCATGGTACCCCACAAGAAGCAGGGGATGTGCTTTCCCCTGAGAGGTGGTCCTGGCAGCTTGCCAGGGCCACTTCGCTGCGCTCCGTTCGCGCAGCAACGGAACGCGCTGCAGGTCTCCTGCCCGCTGATCGCCCGATGACAGTGGCACGATCGAGAATCGTGGCGACCATCTGGGTGTCGGTGGGCTCCTCTCCGAGGTCGCTGGCAACCTGTGTTAAGAGGTCCATGCAGTCGGCCTGCACGATGGACACCCGCACCATCTCCGCATCGTCGTCTCGGCTCATCACGGTGATCGCCTGCGGTGTCATACGGCTTCCGTACGGGGTTGTTCCCGATGTCGGAAAGGCCCGGCGCCAGCGTAGCCTCCGCCCACTCAAGCTCCAGCGGAGGATGCATATGCCTATGCCGAAATTCCTGCTCCCACTTGTCGGGATGCTCTTGATGATGGCGGCGGCGCTCATCGTCACACATCGCGCCGAGGCCGCCGCGGTGTCGACGGCGGCAACCAATCTCCGAGCCGCAATCGGCAATACCAGCGCCGTCGAAGAGGTCCGTTGCTGGCGTCGCCGCGTTTGTGGCCCCCGAGGCTGCGCGTGGCGAACCACGTGCAGGCGCCGGTGGTAGCAGGGAGTGTTCCCTTCATAAGGCGGGAGGCGCAGAAGGCGGGCTTTCCGCGGTCTCGCGGCGGGAGGTGCTCAACTCCCGCCAAAACCCTTGCCGGGCTTTTTATACTCCGGCCGCGGCGGGCTGAAGATGTCGAGCACGCGCGCCCCTTCGGGCCCGGCGCGGATCGTGTGCGGCACGCCGCCGGGGGTGCGCCAGAAATCGCCTTTCTTCACGGCGATCTCCTCGCCGCCCTGGGTGCGCACCGCCGAGCCCTCGAGCAGAACGCCCCACTGCTCCTCCGGATGATGATGCAGGGTGCCCTGCGAATTGGGAGCGAGCGTCACGACCGAGAGCATCGCACCCTCGCCGGCAAAAATATGCGTCGTCACGCCCGGCGCCAGTTCGCGGAACAGGCCGTCCTCGGGGTCATCCAGGTTGTGGAACTCGTCACGCTGGCTCATGAAGCCTCCTCGCTGTCGACGGCCCGGCGTTCGCTCAAAGTTGCTCACGCTGCGCAATTGCCAGTTGCCCAATTGAGCACGGGCGCTTAGCGTGGGCTCAACAATAAGTTGAGGCTGCCGCGGAGCAATCGCCACAAGAAGCGGGCCCGGCGGCGACCCATGGGAGGATAGTCCATGCGCGTACAGCCGGCGCTTGGCGCAGCTTTTTTCGTCCTGGCAGCGACGCTCGTGATGACGCCCGCATTGGCGCAGAAGCAGGGCGGCACCCTGCGCATGTACCATCGCGACAACCTGCCGAGTGCTTCGATCCACGAGGAAGCGACCATCTCGACTGTGCAGCCGTTCATGGCGGTGTTCAACAACCTTGTGCTGTTCGACCAGGGCAAGAAGCGCAACGCGCCCGAGACCATCGTTCCCGACCTTGCCGAGAGCTGGACCTGGGACCCGACCGGCACGAGGTTGACGTTCAAGCTGCGTCCGGGCGTCAAATGGCACGACGGGCGGCCGTTCACCGCCAAGGACGTGCAGTGCACCTTCAACAAGCTGACCGGCAAGGACACCGAGGACGACTTCCGCCGCAACCCGCGCGCGGTGTGGTGGCAGAACCTCAAGGAGGTGGCCGTCAACGGCGACCATGAGGCCACTCTGGTCCTCAACCGGCCGCAACCGTCCATCCTCAGCATGCTGGCCTCGGGCTACACGCCGATCTACCCCTGCCATGTCAAGGCCCAGGCCATGCGCACCAATCCGATCGGCACCGGGCCCTTCAAGTTCGTGGAGTTCAAGCGCGGCGACACTGTCAAGTTCGTGCGCAACCCCGAATACTGGAAGCCGGGCAGGCCCTATCTCGATGCCATCGAATGGAAGGTGATCGAGAACCGCTCGACGCGCATTCTGGCGTTCGTGGCCGGCGAGTTCGACATGACGTTCTCAGCCGACGTGTCGGTGCCGCTGCTGAAGGACGTTACGGAGCAGGCGCCGAAGGCGATTTGCAGTCTGGCGCCCACAGGCGTCTCGACCAATCTGATCGTCAACCCGGCGGTAGCCCCGTTCAACGATGCCAACGTGCGCCGTGCGCTGGCCCTGGCCCTCGACCGCAAGACGATGATCGACATCCTGAGCCAGGGCAAGTTCTCACTCTCCGGCGTCATGCTGCCGCCACCCGAAGGCACGTGGGGCATGCCGCCGGAGCTGCTGCAGACGCTGCCGGGCTATGCCGCCGACATTGAGAAAAGCAGGGCGGAGGCGCGCAAGATCATGGAGGGCCTCGGTTACGGCCCCAACAAGACCCTCAAGGTCAAGGTCTCGACCCGCAACATCGCGATCTATCGCGACCCGGCGGTCCTGCTGATCGACCAGCTCAAGAGCATCTACATCGACGGCGAGCTGGAGGTGATCGACACCAGCATCTGGCACGCCAAGGTGACGCGCAAAGAATACTCGGTCGGTTTGAACCTGACGGGTGTGGGCGTGGATGACCCCGATGTGAATCTCTACGAGAACTACAGCTGCGGCTCGGAGCGCAATCTCACCCAGTACTGCAACAAGGACGTTGACGCGCTGATCGAGAAGCAGTCGCGGGAGCCAGACACCCAAAAGCGCAAGCAGATCGTATGGGAGATCGAGAGGCACTTGGCGGAGGACCTCGCCCGGCCGATCATCTATTACGAACGCGCCGCCACCTGCTGGCAACCTCAGCTCAAGGGTTTCGTGCACCACGAGAACAGCATCTATAACAACTGGCGTTTCGAGGACGTTTGGCTGGACCGGTAGCGCCGGCTGAAGGGAGACATACAAGCGCGGGAGCCGCAAATGGGAGCCTATCTCATCCGCCGCTTGCTCCTGATGGCGCTGACGCTGTTCGGCATGTCGGTGCTGATCTTTGTCATGCTGCGTCTGGTGCCCGGCAACATCACCGATATCATCTTCGACTCGGCGGGCTTCGTGAACCCCGCCAAGAAGGCCGCCATCGAGCGCCAGCTCGGGCTCGATCAGCCGATCGTCACCCAGTACGTCAGCTGGATCGCGGGTCTCGCCCGCGGCGACCTCGGCTACGCCTTCGTCTCGGAGAAGCCCGCGCTCGATGAGATCCTGCCGCGCGTCCCCGTGACCGCCAAGCTCGCCGTGCTGGCGCTGCTGTTCTCGGTGCTGTTCGGGGTGCCGCTCGGCGTCATCAGCGCCGTGCGGCAGAACACGGCCCTCGACTATGCGTTGCGCGTCGTGAGCCTGAGCGGCCTGTCGCTGCCCTCGTTCTGGCTCGGTCTCCTCATCCTGATGGCCTGTGTGAACTGGTTCGGCTGGATCCCGATCTATCGCAGCACCCCCGGCAGCTTCTGGAGCGAGGTGGCCCTGCTGAGCATTCCGGCAGCCGCCGTCGGCTTCCGCAGCTCGGCGCTGGTGATGCGCCTCACCCGCTCGTCGATGCTGGAGGTGCTGCGCCAGGACTACATCCGCACGGCGCGTGCGAAAGGCGCTTCCGAGCCCACCGTCAACTACGACCACGCGCTCCGCAACGCCGTGTTGCCGGTGGTGACCATCATCGGCATCGAGGCCGCGTTCCTGATCGGCGGGCTGATCGTGACCGAGACCGTGTTCAATATTCCAGGCGTCGCCCGCTTCCTGGTGGAGGCCATCCGCTGGCGCGACTACCCGATCGTGCAGAACCTGGTCATGTTCATCGCCGTTGTCGTGGTGGTGGTGAACTTCATCGTCGATATGACGTACGTGGTGCTCGACCCGCGCATCAAGTTCGAGGAGTAACCCCTGTGGCGGTGATCGATCACAAAGCCGAGCTCAGCCGGGCCGGTGCCAACGTGCGCAGCCGAGCCGGCGCGGTCATCTTTTTCGCGCGACGCTACCCGCTCGGCGCAATCGGCGCGCTGATCATGCTGGCGTTCGTGACGACGGCGGTCTTCGCCGACGTCATCGCCACCTTCGATCCCCTCACCACCAACGCGCGCGCCTCGCTCGCCCCACCCAGCGACACGCACCCGCTCGGCGCCGACTTCATGGGGCGCGACATGCTTGCCCGCATCATCTACGGGGCGCGCATTTCGCTGGCCGTCGGCGTCGGCGCCACGCTCCTCGGGTGCCTGATCGGCACGGCCGTGGGGCTCATGTCGGGCTTCTTCGGCGGTTGGGTCGACCTCATCGTGCAGCGGCTGATGGACATCATGCAGGCGTTGCCGCTGCTGGTGATGGCGCTGGTGATGGCCGCCTCGCTCGGCCCCTCGCTCGGCAACACGATCATCGCCATCGCCATCCCTCTGGTCCCCAATGTGGCGCGCATCATCCGCTCCAACACGCTGGCGCTGCGAGAGATGCCGTTCGTCGAGGCGGCACGGGCCGTCGGCATGAGCGAGACGCGCATCGCCTTCACCCATGTGCTGCCCAACACGATGGCGCCCCTGATCGTGCTGGCTACGGCGCAGCTGGGCGCGGCGATCCTGGTGGAATCCGCCCTCGCCTTCCTCGGCCTCGGCGTACCGGAGCCGCATCCCTCCTGGGGGCGCATGCTCTCGGAGTCGGCGGCCGAATACGTGCGCACCGCACCGTGGCTGGTGATTTTCCCCGGGGTCGCGATCAGCGCCGTGGTGTTCGGCACCAACCTGCTGGGCGACGCCGTCCGCGACATGCTCGATCCACGGCAGCGCTTCTAGATGGATCCGGTCCTCCCGTCCCAGAGCGCGACGCATGCACAGGCCGCGGCCCAGCCCGTGCTCCAGGTCGACGACCTGCAGACCTACTTCTACACCCGCATCGGCCTGGTCAAGGCGGTGGACGGAGTCTCGTTCTCGCTCCGGCGCGGCGAAACGCTCGCGATCGTCGGCGAGTCGGGGTGCGGCAAGAGCGTGACGGCGCTCTCTCTCATGCGCCTCGTTGCGGATCCGCCAGGGCGGATCGTCGGCGGCGCCGTACGCCTCGACGGGATCGACCTCCTCGGGCTCGATGCGGCGACGATGCGCCAGGTCCGCGGCAAGGAGATCTCCATGATCTTCCAGGAGCCGATGACCTCCCTGAACCCGGTGATGACCATCGGCCGCCAGATCAGCGAGGCGCTGATGCTGCACGGAGCCGCCTTGCGCAAGCGGGCGCGGGCACGGACGCTCGAGATGCTGCAGCTGGTCGGCATCCCCGACCCCATGGAGCGGGTGAAGGAATACCCGCACCAGCTCTCCGGCGGCATGCGCCAGCGTGCCATGATCGCCATGGCGCTGGCCTGCAACCCCAAAGTGCTGATCGCCGACGAGCCGACCTCGGCGCTCGACGTGACGATCCAGGCCCAGATCCTGGAGCTGATGGCGAGCCTGCGGCACAAGCTCGGCACCGCCATGATCCTGATCACGCACGACCTGGGCGTGGTGGCCGAGACCGCCGACCGGGTGATCGTCATGTACGCCGGACGCAAGGTGGAGGAGGCGACGGTCGAGGAGCTGTTCGCACAGCCCCTGCATCCCTACACGCGTGGGCTGATGCGTTCCATCCCGCGGCTCGCCCTGATGCGGCACGGGACGGCCTCGGCGGGGCGGCTGCAGGAGATCCCAGGCACGGTGCCGGCTCTCAGCGCCCTGCCGGCGGGCTGCGCCTTCGCTCCGCGCTGCGCGTTTGCCAGCGACATCTGCCGCCGCGAATATCCCCGCTACGAGGAGAAGCGGGCCGGCCACCGGGCCGCCTGCTGGCACTCCGACCGGCTCGGCGGAGCGGCGCATGGCTGACACAGCCATCACAGGGCAAAGCCCAGGGGCAACCCCAGTCCTGCAGGTCGAGGGCCTCAAGAAATACTTTCCCGTCCGCAAAGGGCTGCTCAGGCTGACTGCCGGCCACGTCTACGCCGTCGACGACGTGAGCTTTGCGATCGGACCCGGCGAAACCTTTGGGCTCGTCGGCGAGTCCGGTTGCGGCAAGACCACCGTGGGCCGTGCCGTCCTGCGACTGATCGAGCCCACGGCCGGCACGGTGCGCCTCGATGGACAGGACATCACGCACCTCGGCAAGGCGGACCTGCGCCCCTTCCGCCAGCAAATGCAGATCGTCTTCCAGGACCCGTTCTCCTCGCTCAATCCGCGCATGCGCGCGGGCGACATCGTGGGCGAGCCCCTCAAGCTCCACGATCGCCGCGGGAGAACGGCGCGCCGCGAGCGGGTGGCGCAGCTGTTCGAGCAGGTCGGGCTTCGAGCTGCGCAGATGGACAACTTCCCGCACCAGTTCTCCGGCGGCCAGCGACAGCGCATCGGCGTCGCGCGTGCGCTCGCGCTGAAGCCCAAGCTCGTCGTCGCCGACGAGCCGGTGTCGGCGCTCGATGTCTCGATCCAGGCCCAGGTCATCAACCTGCTCATGGACCTGCAGCGCGACCTGGGGCTGTCCTATCTCTTCATTTCCCACAACCTGGCGGTGGTCGAACACATCTCGCATCGCATCGCCGTCATGTACCTCGGCTCGATCGTTGAATACACCGACAAGGCCACGCTGTTTGCTCGACCGTTGCATCCCTACACCGAGGCGCTGCTGGCGGCCGTGCCGGTGCCCGATCCCGCCATCAAGCGCACCAAGCTGGTGGTGCAGGGCGACGTGCCGAGTCCGCTGAACCCTCCGCCAGGTTGCCGCTTCCACACGCGTTGCCCCTACGCCGAGGCGCGCTGCAAGGTCGAGGTGCCGCTGCTGCGCGAGGTGGAGCCCGGCCATCACGTGGCGTGTCATTTGCGGTGACCTACGCCGCAAACTGGCAAACACACGCGCATCTTTTCA
>DATMZP010000396.1:0-3060 GCA_035573595.1 Hyphomicrobiaceae bacterium | reverse complement strand
TGGTGGCGGTCCTCACCCATCGCGACGTGCCCGGCGAGAACCGCTTCGGCATCTTCGCCCACACCCGCGACCAGCCCGTGCTGGCCGAGGGCCAGGTGCGCTTCCGCGGCGAGGCGGTGCTGGCGCTGGTCGGCAGCAGGGAGGCCGTCGAGGCGCTGAGCGACTGCGAGCTGCCGATTGCCTGGGCCGCGGAACCGCCGCTGATCGGCGTGGAGGCCGCCCGCGCGCCCGGCGCTCCGGCCATCCACGCAAGCAAGCCGGACAACGTGCTGGCGCAGGGCTACCTGACGTGCGGCGATGTCGAGGCGGGGCTCCCTTCGGCTGCTGCGGTGGCGGAGGGCCGGTTCGAAACCGGCTTCGTGGAGCACGCCTACATCGAGCCCGAGGCCGGCTACGCCGTGCCCTGCGGCGACCGCACGGAGGTGACCTGCTGCACCCAGGCCCCCTACATGGACCGGGAGGAGACCGCCCGCGTCCTCGGGGTTGCTCCCGACAAGGTCCGCATCCGCCCCACCGCCTGCGGCGGCGGCTTTGGCGGCAAGCTCGACGTATCGGTGCAGCCGCTGCTCGCCGTGGCGGCGCGGGTGACGGGCAGGCCGGTGCGCATCGTCTACACGCGCACCGAGTCGATGGCCTCCACCACCAAGCGCCACCCGGCGAAGCTGTGGGCGCGCGCCTCGGCCGACGCGCAAGGCCGGCTCGTCTCCTACGAGCTGGAGGGCGACTTCAACACCGGCGCCTACGCCTCCTGGGGGCCGACCGTGGCGGGGCGGGTGCCGGTGCACGGCTCCGGCCCGTACAAGGTGCCCAATGTCCGCAACCGCTCCCGCGCCCTCTACACCAACGAGACGCCCGCCGGCGCTTTCCGCGGCTTCGGCGTGCCCCAGGCGGCCATCGCCCACGAGACGCTGCTCGACGATCTCGCCGATAAGCTCGGCCTCGACCGCTGGCACATCCGCCGCATCAACGCGATCGGCCACGGCGACACGACGCCCAGCGGCCAGCGGCTGGACCGCTCGGCCGGGTTGCCGGAGTGCCTGGATGCGCTGGAGGCGGACTGGCAGGCCGCACTCTGTCGGGTCGCCGCCTTCAATGCGTCGCCCGAGGCCTCGGACGGACGGCGGCGGCGCGGCGTGGGCATCGGCTGCATGTGGTACGGGTGCGGCAATACCTCGGTCGCCAATCCTTCGACCATGCGGATCGCGCTCGCGCGGGACGGCCGCCTCACGTTCTTCAACGGTGCCGTGGATGTCGGCCAGGGCTCCTCCACCGTGCTCCTGCAGATCGCCGCCGATGCGCTGGGGCTGGCGCCGCAGCGCTTCGACATGGTGGTGGGCGACACGGACCTCACCTTCGACGCCGGCAAGACCTCCGCCTCGCGCCAGACCTATGTCTCGGGCAACGCCGCCCGACTGGCCGGCGCCGACCTGCGCGCCAGGATCCTGCTGCTCGCCAATGCCGGCCCGGATGCGGTGCTGTCGCTCGAAGGCGGCCGCCTCGCTATCGCCGACGGCGAGGCCTCGCGCACGCTGGAATTGTCCTTGCTTCCGGCCGGCCCGGAGGGCGCGGTGCTGGAGGGCATGGGCACCTGGGACCCGCCGGCCACGGCGCTCGATGGCAACGGCCAGGGCAGCCCGTACGGCACCTACGGCTTCGCCGCGCAGATGGCCGAGGTGGAGGTGGACATGCGGCTCGGCACCGTGAAGGTGCTCTCCATCGTGGCCGCCCACGACGTGGGCCGCGCCGTGAACCCGACGCTCACGGAGGGGCAGATCCACGGCGGCATCGCTCAGGGCCTCGGCATGGCGCTGATGGAGGAGTATCTGCCCGGCCGCACCGAGAATCTGCACGACTACCTGATCCCCACCGTGGGCGACATGCCGGCCGTGAAAATCCACCTGATCGAGGATGCCGAGCCGACCGGCCCCTACGGCGCCAAGGGCGTCGGCGAGCCGGCCCTGATTGCCACCCCGCCCGCCATCCTGGGCGCCATCCGCCATGCCACCGGGGTCACCGTGCGCCGGCTGCCCGTGCTGCCCCACCGCCTGTGGGCGGCGCTGAACAGGGTGGTGAACGGGGCGCGGGAGGGGATGGCGAACGGGGTCAGACCCCTCGCGCCGGCCGCCGCGAAGAATCTCAATGTCGGTGGCGAGGGGTCTGCCCCCGCACCCACCGTCGGCGAGGGGTCTGACCCCGTCTCCGGTGAGGGCGCGTCATGACCGACCGCGCCGACAAGCTCTCCGCCGCCGCCCGCTCGAAGCAGTTCGGCGCCGCCGAGGACGACGGCATCATCCGCTGCGACGCCTGCCCGGTGCTGTGCCGCATCCGCCCCGGACGTGCCGGCGCCTGCGACCGCTACGCCAACCAGGACGGCCATCTCGTACGGGTGGATCCGGTGCTGCTGCTGCAGAAGGCCGTCGGCACCGGCGCCGACGTGGTCGCGTTCGCCGGCACCGAATGGCGTGGCAACCTGCTCGACCCTGAGCGCACATTCGTGACCGGGGTCGGCGCCGGCACCACGTATCCCGACTACAAGCCAGCCCCCTTCATCGTCGCGGCGGCGCACGAGGGCGTCGATACCGTCACCGTCGTGACGGAGGGCATCTTCAGCTACTGCGGCGTGAAGGTGAAGATCGATACCGACCGCCACCTCGGCTCCGAGACCGCCCCTGTCCGTGCGAACGGCGAGCAGGTGGGTCACGTCACCACGGCCGAGTACGGCTCGCAGATGCTCTCCATCGGCGGCGTCAGGCACCTCACCGGCGGCTCCAAGAAGGAGGGCACCGTCACCTGCGAGACGCTGCTGGCGCTCTGCACCGGCGCGCCGGTGACGCTCGCCATCGACGGCGGCCACGAGGTGGTCGTGCAGGCGGGCCGTGCGCCGCTGGTGGACGGCCACCCGGAGCGTCGCATGCGCGTCGGCTGCGGGTCGGCCGCGGTCGGCATCTTCGCCAGACAATGGCTCGGGCACGTCGACGAGGTGATCGTCGTCGATGATCACATCACCGGCGTGCTGACTGAGCATCAGGCCGGCCGCGTGCTCGACATGCCGCCGACCGG
>DATMZP010000395.1:0-3926 GCA_035573595.1 Hyphomicrobiaceae bacterium | reverse complement strand
CCGTACTGGCCGCTGGCGGCGGCGGTGCTGGGAATCGGCGCCCCCCTGTCCGAGGAGCTGTTGTTCCGGGGGTTCCTGCTGGGCGCGCTGGCCAAGAGCCCGCTCGGCTTCTGGGGCGCGGCGCTCATCTCCACGCTGCTCTGGACCGGCCTGCACGCCGGCTACTCGCTGGTGGGCCTGGCCGAGGTGTTCGCCATCGGGCTCCTGCTGTCGTGGCTGCTGTGGCGGACCGGCAGCCTATGGGTGACCATCTTCTGCCACGGGCTCTACAACTCGCTGGTTGCCGTGGCGCTGCGGCTGGCGGACTTGCAGGTCTGACCGGCTGGCCGGCGCCGTTCGAGCGCGGTGCTTGTGTGGTTGAGAGAGGCCAGGGAAGCTGTGCCACCCCAAACCAGAGGCTTGTTTCACGGTCCTCCTGGCTACGCGGCACGCACGCCGTGGCGGCCGCACACGGCGCTCGCGGCAACCGCCGCTCTTTTGTTGATGCACCTCGGGTGCGTCAGGGCCCTTGCCCTGGCGCTCGACAGGTCGTGGGCGGTCGCCATCTCGCTGGTCATCCAGATCGTCCTGATCCTCGGCGCCAGCACCCTTTTTGGCGGCAATCCCCGCGATGTGCTTGCGCTTGGGCGTCCGGTTGGAGGCCGGCGCGCCTATGTCTGGGCATTTCTCCTGGTGCCGGCTCTGATCGCCTACGCTGCGCTTGCGATCATCCTCTGCATCTTTGGCCTTGGCGGAGAGAGCGTAACGATGCCGCCAGCATTTCCTCCGGTCTTGGACGGAACGGAATGGGCACTGTGGCTTGCCGTGGCCGTTGTGCTGGGGCCGGTGCGGGAGGAGTTGCTGTTCCGTGGATTCATGCTGCCGGCACTGGCCCAGACGCGCCTCGAATTCTGGGGCGGTGCGCTCGTCGTGGCGGGAGCTTGGGCGGCCTTCCATGGCTCGCTCCTTCGCCTTGTCCCGGTGTTCGCCATCGGTATGCTCCTGGCGTGGCTCCTGCGGCGCACGGGCAGCCTGCGCGTGCCTATCTTCTCCCACGCTGTCCACAACCTGATCGTGCTGCTCGCGCCGTTGGCCGGGCTTCCGGTCTGGCCTTCGGGCTGACCTATTTTGGAGGGTCTGCGGAATCGCGCTACGCTCGGGAACATGAGACAGTACCTCGACGTCATGCGCCGGGTGCGCACCCAGGGCGTGCGCAAGACCGACCGCACCGGCACCGGCACCCTCAGCGTGTTCGGGCACCAGATGCGCTTCGATCTCGGCGCCGGCTTCCCGCTCATCACCACCAAGAAGATCCACCTCAAGTCGGTGATCCACGAGCTGCTGTGGTTCCTGGAGGGAGACACCAACACCAAGTCCCTCAACGCCAACGGCGTGACGATCTGGGACGAGTGGGCCGACGAGAACGGCGATCTCGGCCCCGTCTATGGCGCCCAGTGGCGCTCCTGGCCCACCCCCGACGGCGGCTCCATCGACCAGTTGCAGGAGCTGGTGGAGACGCTCAAGACCACGCCGGACAGCCGCCGCATGATCGTCACGGCCTGGAACCCGGCCGATTTGCCCGACATGGCCCTGGCGCCCTGCCACTGCCTGTTCCAGGTCTACGTGGCCGAGGGTCGGCTCTCCTGCCAGCTCTATCAGCGCTCGGCCGATGTATTCCTGGGCGTGCCGTTTAACATCGCCAGCTACGCGCTGCTCACCATGATGCTGGCCCAGTCGACGGGGTTCGAGCCCGGCGAGCTGGTCCACACCCTCGGCGACACCCACCTCTATCTCAACCATCTGGAGCAGGCCGACCTGCAACTCGCCCGTGCGCCACGGCCGCTGCCCCGGATACGCCTCAACCCGACTGTGACCAGCCTGTTCCAGTTCCGCTACGAGGACTTCGAGCTGACGGGCTACGATCCTCACCCGCACATCGCCGCGGCGGTGGCCGTGTAGGGACCGGGGTCGGTCGCACGGGGTCAGACCCGGGTCAGACCCCTGGCCATGGCCGTCGCAGTATCACGGCAATGTCTTTGGCCAGGGGCCCGACCCCGGCACCTTGCGCCGCTCAGCCAGCGTTTCTTTCACCCCAGCAGCAGGCGCATCACCCGGCCCGCGGCGAAAGCGAGGGCGGCGAGGATGAGATTCGCGACCACTCCGGTGGCGAAGTAGGTGATGGTCTTGGAGGTCCAGGCCATCCGTGCGCTTGGCGGCAGCCCCCTGAGGCCCCAGTCGGCCAGGGTGAGGCCCGCGGCGCCCAGCAGAGCCAGCCAGGCCGGCGCATCGAGGTACCCGGCGAGCGCCAGTGCAAGAATGAACGCGTAGGGGACCCTGCCTCGCAGTTTCGCCGTCAACGCTGCCATGGCTGCACCGGCCCCGCGTGCTCCGATCCGCGTTCGGGCCAGGATGCCGGTGGCGGCTGGCCTGTCAATGGCCGCAGAAGCCTGCCCGGTCGCGGCCTCTCGCCGGTCCCGGGTGACAAGAAGAAGGCGGCCCCGGCCAAGAAATAGCGCCTCACGGACGGGCGGAAAGTCGTATATGAGTGGCGGACGGCAAGACCGTCCTGTTCCCCCATGCGCACCGACCTGTTCGACTTCGACCTCCCCGACGATCTGATCGCCCTCGAGCCCGCGACCCCGCGTGATGCCGCGCGGCTACTGGTGGTGGGGCCGAGTCCTCCCGCTCCCCGCGCGGCACCGGCCTCGCCTGGAGCTGCCCCTGACCCTAGCCCTCTCCCCGCAAGCGGGGAGAGGGAACCCGCGCGGCGGGCGGCCCTCCACGACCGCCGCATCACAGACCTGTTGGAGCTGCTCCGGCCCGGCGACGCGCTGGTGCTCAACGACACGCGGGTGATCCGGGCCGCGCTCCAGGGAGAGCGCATGCGTGGGGCCAGCCGCGCGGCGGTGTCCTTCAACCTGCACAAGCGGCTCGACGATCACCGCTGGCTGGCCTTCGCGCGGCCGGCGAAGCGGCTGGCCGCCGGCGACCGCATCCGTTTCGGCCACGACGGCCGCGTATGCCTGCTCGGCACGCTGGACGCCACCGTGGCGCGGGTGGGCGAGGCCGGCGAGGTGGAGCTCGCCTTCAGCCTGCACGGCGCCTATCTCGACGAGGCCGTCGAGGCCCTGGGCGACCCGCCGCTGCCGCCCTACATCGCCGGCAGGCGGGCGCCCGAGCCGGCCGACGCCGAGCGCTACCAGACCGTCTATGCGCGCCGCGAGGGCGCCGTGGCGGCCCCTACGGCCGGCCTGCACTTTACCGACGGGCTGTTCGCGGCCCTGGACGCGCGCGGCGTTTCCCGGCATTTCGTGACGCTGCACGTGGGGGCCGGCACCTTCCTGCCCGTCAAGGCCGAGGACACCAGCGGGCATCGCATGCACAGCGAGTGGGGGGAGATATCGGAGGCCACCGCGGCCGCGCTCAACAAGGCGCGCGCCGCCGGCGGGCGCCTGGTCGCCGTCGGCACCACGGCGCTGCGGCTGCTGGAGACGGCGGCGGCCGACGACGGCCGCATCCGTCCGTTCGCCGGCGAGACGGACATCTTCATCACCCCCGGCTACCGCTTCAAGGCCGTCGACCTCCTCCTCACCAACTTCCACCTGCCGCGCTCCACCCTGTTCATGCTGGTGGCGGCCTTCAGCGGTCTCGACACCATGCGGCAGGCCTACGCCCACGCCATCCGGCACGGCTATCGCTTCTATTCCTACGGCGATGCCTGCCTGCTTTATCCCGATCCCGCCGCCGCGCCCCGATGACCGATCGCTTCGCCTTCACGCTGCACAAGACCGACGGCGGCGCGCGGTTGGGCGAGATCGCGACGCCGCGCGGGAAAATCCGCACGCCCGCGTTCATGCCGGTGGGCACCGCGGCGACGGTCAAGGCCGTCTACGTCGACCAGCTCGAGGCCGCCGGCGCCGACATCATTCTCGGCAACACCTATCACC